>JBCEBX010000333.1:0-2684 GCA_039206455.1 Asticcacaulis sp. | reverse complement strand
TTTCGGCGGCCTTGGGGACGTCGATATGGTCATGGCCGACGCCGAAATTGGCGATCATCTTAAGCTGCTCGCCGGCGGCGGCAAAAAAGTCTTCGTCAATGCGGTCATTGATCGAGGAGACCACGACTTCGGCGGTGGCGGCGGCCTCAAGCAGCTTTTCACGCGGCATGGGTTCCTTGGTCAGCCACAGGGTCGTGTTGAACAATTCACGAAAACGCGTCTCGACCCCATCCGGCAATTTGACGGTCATGACGACGTTAAGTTTCTTCGTACCCATAGGCCCTCTTTCTTTTCCCCAGACGACGGTTCTGCATAGGCAGGCATTTTTGTTTTTGTAGCTTGTCTTAGGGTCTTGTTAACCAAATCTGAAGCTTTGCAACCGATTCATGTTCTGGCCTTTAAGCCCTTATCCTGTCCGCTGCAAACCGATATGAGCAGATTCCTCTTTATGACCGGATTTTCAAGTCCAGACGGTGTTTTCCTGCGCTCGGCAGCAGACCACACACAGACAAAGATCGTCAAGATAGCCTTGGTTGTGGCCGCTCTGGTGATGGGGCTGTGCGCCCTGTTTATGGCGGCGCCTGCGCAGGCTCAGACGATATATGACACGCCGTCAAAACAGCCGATCCCGCGCTGGGCCAGTCTTAAGTTCAATGAAACCAATGCCCGTTCCGGCCCGTCGCGCGACAACAAGATCCTCTGGACCTATCGTCAGAAGGGCCTGCCGGTTCAGATTATTACCGAAACCAAGGAATGGCGCATGATCTGTGATCCTGACGGCGGGATCGCATGGGTCAGCAAAAACCTGTTGTCGCCGCGTCGCGCGGTAATGATCACCGGTACGCAGTCTCAGGAACTGCGCACCCAGCCCAAAGACGATGCGCGCATCAAGTCGCATGTGCGCCCGCGCGCTCTGGCTTTCCTTGATAAATGCCGTGACGGTCATTGTCGGGTGGCCATTGGTCGCGAGAGCGGCTGGCTTGAGGAACGCATTTTGTGGGGCACACAAAGCCATGCGGTCTGCAAGCGGCCGGATATCCTGACGCGGCTTGGGGCCGGAAGAGAGTGAAGGCAGGATTGAAAAAGGGTTGAGCCTGCGGCTCCGGTCGTGTAACGCATCCTTACAACATGTAACTTGATGCCGGATGAGCTTTCATCCGTAGCGATTCTACCGGAGCCTTCATGAGCGAGCGTCCTTCTTCTTTCGATTACGAAGCCCTTTTGGCTTGTTCGCGTGGTGAGATGTATGGCCCGGGCAATGCCCAGTTGCCAGCACCGCCCATGCTGATGATGGATCGCATCACCACCATCACCAAAGATGGCGGTGCCTTCAACAAAGGCTATATCGAAGCGGAGCTGGATATTAATCCCGATCTCTGGTTCTTCGCCTGTCACTTCCTTGGCGATCCGGTCATGCCGGGCTGTCTCGGCCTCGATGCCATGTGGCAGCTGGTTGGCTTCTTCCTTGGCTGGTCGGGTAATCCGGGCCGTGGGCGCGCCCTTGGGGTTGGCGAAGTGAAGTTCACCGGTCAGGTCACGCCGAACGTCAAAAAGGTCACTTATCGCATCGATATGAAACGCGTCATTACCGGCAAGCTGATCATGGGTATTGGCGAAGGCGTTGTGCTGGCGGATGACAAGCCTATCTATAGTGCGTCGGGCCTGCGCGTTGGCCTGTTTGACGCCAAGGATCTGGTTTAGTTTAAGCATAAAGACGAGGAACGGGTTTCATGCGTAGGGTAGTTGTCACAGGACTGGGCATCGTCTCTTCCATCGGTACGGGTGCCGATGAGGTCACCGCTTCTTTGCGGGACGCAAAATCGGGTATCGTTAAGGCGCCTGAATATGCCGAGCTTGGGTTCAAAAGTCAGGTACATGCCCCGCCGACCATAGGCGACTGGAGCCCTTTCGTTGACCGCCGTGCCGCCCGCTTCCTGTCCGATGGTCTGGCCTATGGCCATGTAGCGCTGGAGCAGGCTATTGCCTCTGCGGGTCTTGAGGCCTCTGACATTTCCAATGAGCGCACAGGCATTATCTTTGGTGCCGGTGGCCCGTCGACCCGTACCATCGTCGAAGCCGCGCAAACCACGCGTGACAAAGGCCCGAAGCGTATCGGGCCGTTTGCAGTCCCTAAAGCCATGTCGTCCGGCCCGTCGGCGGTTCTGGCGACCTGGTTCAAAATCCGCGGCGTCAACTATTCTATCTCATCAGCCTGCGCGACCTCGGTACACTGCATTGGTGCGGCGGCGGAGCAGATCGCCTGGGGCAAGCAGGACGTGATGCTGGCCGGTGGCACCGAAGAACTGGACTGGACCCTGTCCAACCTGTTCGATGCTATGGGGGCGATGTCCACCAAATATAATGATACGCCTTCGGTGGCTTCGCGCGCCTATGACGTCAATCGCGACGGTTTTGTCATCGCTGGTGGCGCAGGCGCTCTGGTGCTTGAGGAATATGAACACGCCAAGGCACGCGGGGCTGATATCTGGGCCGAGATCGTAGGCTATGCCGCCAATTCCGATGGCTATGACATGGTCGCGCCGTCCGGTGAAGGGGCAGAGCGCTGTATGCGCGAAGCCCTGCGTCTGGCCGGTGGCCGCAAGATCGATTACCTCAACCCGCACGGTACCTCGACGCCGGTCGGCGACGAAAAGGAAATCGGCGCCATCCGCAATGTCTTCGGT
>JBCEBX010000332.1:2384-2687 GCA_039206455.1 Asticcacaulis sp. | reverse complement strand
CATAAGACCCCATACTCATCGAGACCAGCCGAGGGACAGGCCCGACGACGCTGGGGCAACCGCTTAAGAGCCTGAGTTCAGGTTTTTACGTATGGTGCCAACTCCTGCGAAGCAACCGCTTCGACAGATGAGAGACGTGACGTTACGGATCATATCCATGCGTCCTTTCTCCGACTGGTCCTGAGTAGCCTGATTTGTGCACCCGAAGACCAGATTTATGACCTCATATCCGAACCCTGCCGCGCCTGATCTTATAGGTACCGACATACGTGTCGATATTCCGGATGATTTCCGCCTGATGAG
>JBCEBX010000332.1:0-2374 GCA_039206455.1 Asticcacaulis sp. | reverse complement strand
AAACTGGAGCAGACCGATGTCGTGGCCCGTCTCTATGGCCCTGCCGACGCCCCTGTTGTAGTGGCCGCCGGAGGCATTTCGGCCGGACGCATCCTGTTTGCCAAGGAAGACACGACCGATACTGCGCCCGGCTGGTGGGAAGGGGTAGCGGGCCCGAATGAGGCGCTGGATCTTAATCGCTGGCGGGTGTTGAGCATTGAGTTTGCGCCACGTCTGCCGACCTCACAGATATACACTATCACCACCCACGATCAGGCGCGACTGGTGCGGCTGATCCTTGATCATATTGGGGTGCAGAGGGTTTATAATTTTATTGGCGCTTCCTATGGGGCGATGATCGGTCTGGCCTTTGCCGAGCTTTATCCGGACTATGTTGAACGGTTGTGCGTGATATCCGCCGCCCACCGCTCACACCCCATGGCCACCGCCATGCGCGGCATTCAGCGCCGTATTCTCAGGTTCGGGCTTGAGACCGGCAACGAAAAAGAGGGCATTTCTCTGGCGCGGCAGTTGTCGATGACCACTTATCGGTCAGACGATGAATTTTCCGAGCGCTTTGATGGCCCGCCTCCAGAGGCTGCCGGTGAAAACTATACGGTCTGCGGTTATCTGAGGTCGCGCGGCGATGCCTATGCCACCGATGCCAATCGCTGGATTTCCATGTCAGACAGCCTTGATCGCCACCGTGTTAATCCGGCCAATATAAAGGCAAAAGTGTTTTTAGCCGCCGTCCCAAGTGACCGGCTGGTGCCCTATGCGGATATGAAAACCCTGCATGAAGCCCTTGCCGACAGCGTCTTTATTGAGTTCCCCTCCCTTTATGGCCACGATGCTTTCCTTAAGGAAATCAGCACCGTGTCCGCCATTGTTAAACGGTCTTTGGAAGAATGAGCAAAAAAGCCTATCTTGAAACCGCACAGGACGCCACCAAGGCAGTCAATATCGGTATCGATACAGACACGGTGCATGGCGCGGTCATGCCGCCAATCTATCTGTCGTCGAACTATACGTTTGAGGGCTTCGGCCAGAAGCGCACCTATGACTATGCGCGTTCCGGCAATCCGACCCGCGCGGTTATTGCCGAGGTTCTGACGAAGCTTGAGCACGGGGCCGGTGCCGTAATGACCTCATCGGGTCTGGCGGCGCTCGATCTGTTGTGGCAGGAATTGCCCAACAAGCGCGTGGTGGTGCCGCATGACTGTTATGGCGGCACGCAGCGGCTTCTGAATGCGCGGACGCGTCAGGGGCTGATCGAGGTTGAATATGTCGATCAGGGCGATGAGGCGGCGATTACCGCGGCCCTGTCGAAGCCTGCGGGTCTGTTGCTGCTGGAGACGCCATCGAACCCGCTGATGCGGCTAATTGACCTGCAAAAGCTGATCAAGCTTGGGCACGCGGCGGGCGCGCGGGTGGCGGTTGATAACACCTTCCTGTCCCCTGCCCTGCAAAACCCGATCAGCTTCGGGGCCGACTATGCGGTGCATTCGACGACCAAATATATCAACGGCCATTCGGATGTCGTGGGCGGTGCGATTGTCACCAAAGATGCCGAGGAAGCGGTGCGGCTCAACTGGTGGGCCAATGCGCTAGGCTGTACGCCGTCGGCGTTTGACAGCTATCTGACGCTGCGCGGGGTGCGCACGCTTCTGGTGCGGGTGCGTCAGCAGCAGGAAAGCGCACAGCTTATTGCCGAATATCTTGAGGCCCATCCGGCGGTGGCCAGCGTCAACTATCCGGGTTTGCCGTCACATCCGCAGCACGAACTGGCCAAATCCCAGCAAAAGGGTTTTGGCGGCATGATGAGCTTTGAGCTGAAAGGCGGGATTGAGGCGGTTAAACGGGTTCTGGATGTCGTCGATCTGTTTTCACTGGCCGAATCACTGGGGGGGATTGAGAGCCTGATTGTGCATCCAGCCTCGATGACTCATGCGGCCATGTCGCCCGAAGCACAGGCCACCGCAGGCATCACCGGCGGACTTTTGAGGCTTTCTATCGGGCTTGAGGACGCCCAGGACCTGATTGCCGCCCTTGAACGCGCCTTAAAGGTCGCCTAAGGGCAGGAAACTTTGGTTTCGGCCCGATTTGTCATTGACTTCGCAGCAAGGATGCGTATTTTCCGCGCTTCTTAAAGTTTACCAAGGCCCAAGCCCTTAGTTTGGTAGCGGCCCAACCGATTAAAAGGCTATCACCATGGCTAAGCCCGCCTCCATCAAGATCCGTCTTAATTCAACGGCGGACACCGGCTTCTTCTACGTCACGAAGAAGAACGCCCGCACCAAGACTGAAAAGATGGTGCTGAAGAAGTACGACCCTGTTGTACGCAAGCACGTCGAATTCCGCGAAGGCAAGATCAAGTAAGATCGGCCTTTAGCGC
>JBCEBX010000331.1:0-10808 GCA_039206455.1 Asticcacaulis sp. | reverse complement strand
TGTCAACTGTCTGAAACTGTCGATCTTCCTGCCTGATGGATATAGGCCACAATCAGTAACCGTTCACATTAATGATGAAAAATACGGCCGCTTTAATCTGCCAACCAATGTTCTGAGCACCCCGGAAATCTCCCTGAGACCTGTGAGTGGACGTATACGTCTTAGACTGATGTTCGGTTATGCACGCCCGCTTTCATCAACTGACCCCCGTATCGCTGCAGCGCGCCTGACAGAGGCCCGCCTTAGCTATGACGCCAACCTGCTGGGGGGCACCAAAGGCCTTGAAACTCCCGAATCTGTCCGGGAATTACAAGCCCTCTATACCGACATTGCTCGTTACGCCCTATCTCGTGAGCGCGAAACCATACCGAGCGCCGTGCGTGGCGGCCTTTCTGATTTGATATGGACTTTAAGCCTGATCGGCAAAAAAGGGCCTAAGGGCGCCGTTAGGGCGCTTCAGGCGATGCGTTATCTACGCCGCTCGTCATTCGATACTGTTTTTTATGCGCTTCAGCAAAAGGCCGTTCACCATCCGAACATGGATCCCATAACCCATTATGTGGTATTCGGCGCCAAAGAAGGCCTTGATCCTGCACCGGGTTTTTCGACGCGCTTTTACCTTCAGGCTCACGATGACATAGCTAAAACCGGCATTAACCCGTTTTACCACTATCTCAAAAACGGCATGCAGGAAAACCGGCGCACAGAACCGTCCGATCAGATTAATCTGTTCCTGCAAACCCGCAACGGATCGGCAAAATTGCGGGGTGCATTGCGGTTGGCCGGGTTGGGAAATCTTGCGCACACCGCAGAAGAAATGGCACAAACATGGCCTAAGCGGGACATGCCAGATAAGCCGGTGACAACTGCAGGCGATATACGCCCTGAAGATGATGTCCTCGACGAGGCCCGCAAAGGCGAAGCATTCCTGAAGGACTTCGCCCTGCTTGGGCGATCCCCGAAATGGAAAGACGCCGTAGAAAGTCTGAATCGTCTGAGCCGCAAACTTCCCGAAGGTCAGATAGATGTCTCCATTATTGTGCCAGTTTACGGGCAATTAGCCTATACTCTGAATCTGCTCGATTCCCTCTTATCTCATGAATCGACATACAGATTCGAAATCCTGATCGGTGACGACGCCTCCCCTGATCAAAGCGGCGCATGGCTGAGCCGTATCGATGGCGTGACACATATTCGCTATGAACAGAATGAAGGCTTCATTGCCAACTGCAACAAAACTGTCGAAAAGGCGCGCGGCCATTACGTAGTTTTACTGAACAATGATACGCGCGTGTGTGCGGGCTGGCTGGATGGCCTGATAAGTACTTTCGATCTGTTTCCTAATGTCGGTCTGACGGGCTCCAAACTCCTCTACCCTGATGGTAGCCTTCAGGAGGCGGGCGGCATCGTCTGGCGTGACGGTTCGGCATGGAATTATGGCCGAAACGATGACCCGAACCGGCCCGAATATTGCCGTGCGCGCAATGTTGATTACATATCAGGCGCTTCCATCGCTCTAAAAAAAGACCTGTGGGACGAATTGGGCGGCTTTGATACCCATTACAGCCCCGCCTATTATGAAGATACAGACTTGTCTTTCCGCATCCGGGCTCGGGGTCAGGCGGTTATTATGCAACCGTCATCACGGGTCATCCATTATGAAGGTAAAACCTCCGGCACGGACACGACCTCGGGTGTTAAGGCCTATCAGACGATTAATCGCGAAAAATTCTATGTCCGCTGGCAAGACACCTTAACCAGCCATCGTCCGAATGGTGAACAGCCCGAACGTGAGCGCGACCGAGCCGTTCATAAGCGTGTATTGATACTGGATGCGGTGAACCCGCGCATCAATCAGGATGCCGGTTCAAACGCCACGCGTGATTTGTTTCTCTATTATCAGGCTTTGGGTTACGGAGTAAGCTTCCTGCCTGAAGACAACTTCCTTTACGAACCCGAATATGTGAAGCCAATGCAGGCCCAGGGCATTGAAGCGCTTTATGCACCATACGTCCCCTCGCTTTCGGCCCTGCTAAGTGCACGCCCTGATTATTATGATGTGATCCATCTTATCCGGCCTCTGGTGGCGCATCGTAATATCGACACCGTCAGGCGTCTGGCCCCTAAGGCAAAAATAGCTTACCTCAATGCTGACCTCCACTATCTGCGTATGGAGCGCCAAAGTGTCGTTGAGAACAGGCCCGCGCTACTCGCTGAAGCCGCAGCCATGAAAGCCAAAGAACTAGCCCTTAACAACGCCGTAGACATAACCTTTGTGCATTCGACCTATGAGCGCGAGCTTCTGCTCACTGAGAAACCTGATGCGCGCATCTATGTATTGCCCCTTATCGATCAGATAGTCGAAAGTCACGCACTGCATTCCGAGCGCAGGGATGTCATGTTTCTGGGCGGTTATAATCATCCCCCCAATCTTGATGCCGCTCGCTGGCTTTTACAGGATATCTGGCCTCAGCTTAGTGAGCGCTTACCTCAGGCGCGTCTGCTGCTGATCGGTGCCAATCCACCAGCGGAGCTGAAAGCGCTGGCCTCTGACCGTGTGGTCGTCACCGGACGGGTCGATAACCTTTCGGAATGGTTTAACCAGTCACGCATTTTCCTCGCTCCCCTACGTTACGGAGCGGGCGCAAAGGGTAAATTGATTGCGGCCATGGGACATGGTGTGCCTGTAATCGCGACCGATATCGCCACCGAAGGATTGGGACTGATGCCGGATGAGGCGATTTTTATTGCCAATGCACCTGATGAGTTCATCCGTAAGGCCGTGCGCCTGTTTCGCCTGTCCGCCAAGGACTGGAAGGCTCTGTCAGGGGTTGGGCAGGAACGTGTAAGAACGCATCACAGCTTTGAAGCCGGCCTGGCAGTCTTGCGCGAGGCCCTTCGGTGAGTCGGACGATGACGCCATGAACTGGTATAAAGGCTGCTTTGAACACCTTTCTAACGGACAGGCGCAGGGTTGGGCGCAAGCAGATTCGGGCCTGCCCGTAAGGGTTGGGCTCTATGTGGATGATGTTTTTATCTGCGCCGCTCTGGCTGACCTTCCGCATACAATTAAAAAGAATTGCGGATTTGCCCTGAACCTGCCGCCAGAGTGTTTTGATGACCGGTTGCATGCTATTGATGTGCGATACGAGCCTGTGGGTGTCTCAATCAACGGGCTTGCTTTTAAGATTGTGCCCGATGGCAACCAACATTTGGCACCTGTATCTCAGGCAGATGTTCAGCCTGACAAATCCCTCCCGGTTCTTCCGTATGAGAACCGGCACACAACCTCTACCGTAACCCCTTCGCTTTCCCGGCCGAGGATCGCCTATATTCTTTCGACACGCATGGGCGGAGTACCGGAAACCAATCGTGATCTCATGGCGGCATTGAGTGACACCTATGAGCCGTGGGTTATCATCTGCGACAGTCGATGTATCGACATATATAGATTTCATCCGGAGGGAGATATCCGGGTCGAAAGAGCACCGCTTAAGAATCCTGTAAATCCCGTCACACTAGCCTCAGACGACTATGACATCATCATGCGTGATGTGCTGACACGCTATGGCTTCGACACGATACATATTCGCCATATGGGCTGGCATGCGGCCAGTCTGCCTGCCCTGTGCAGACAACTGGGCTTGCCGGTTCTCATGTCGTTGCACGACTATTACACTGTCTGCCCGAGCATTAAGCTTCTGGATGACAAGCGGCAACATTGCGGTGGAATTTGCACAGACGGACAAGGCCATTGTGAGGTCGAGCTTTGGCGACAGGATCAGTTTCCGCCCCTGAAACACGCCTTCGTGTATCATTGGCGCGCCCATTTTGATGAGGCGCTCAGCCATTGCAACGGCTTCGTTACGACCTCAGTGGCGGCACAGGATATATTGAAACAGGCCCACCCAGGGCTGCAAAACGCTGATTTCAGACTTATCGAGCATGGCCGGGACTTCATACCGCAATCGACACGCCAGACTCATTGGCCTATGCGTGACCAGAAGCTGAAAATCCTGATACCAGGAGGTATTTCACCAGCCAAGGGCGCAGACATCGTTAATGCCCTCATTGCCTTGCATACCGACGGACATTGCGACTTCCACATACTGGGTAACGGCTGGTATATCCATAAAAATAGCCCTCACGTCTTCGATCATGGCGCTTACGAGCGAGATGAATTTGCCGAACGGGTGAACGCCATTGCCCCCCATATAGGCGCCGTCTTTTCAATATGGGCCGAAACCTACTGTCACACCCTGACCGAAATGTGGGCCTGTGGCCTTCCGGTTCTGGGGTTGGATATTGGCGCCGTCGGTGAACGGATTAAAACCCATGGAGGCGGCTGGGCGCTTCCCGTCGATAGCAACCCGGCCGATATTTATGCGCACCTGCTACAGATTAAGTACCATACGCCCATCGATCCCGTGCGTACCCAGATAGAGGTCTGGCGGCAGGCGCACGATCAATATCACACCACAGCGGACATGGCCGCCGAATATGATCGCTTCTATAGAAATCTAAATAATCAACGGACTTAGGCGATATGAGTACTGACTGGCAGGATCAGGTGGCCATACTCGAGGCTTCGGGCCTTATGGATGACGCAGGCTATCTGTCTCGCTACGCCGATGTACGTTTACTCGATATGCGTGCGGCGGAGCATTATATCAAATATGGCGCCGCCATGGGCCGCAATCCCTCGGAGGCGTTCAATACCGATTTTTATCTTACAACCTATACCGATGTAGCCAAAAGCGGCGTGAATCCGCTGCTGCATTATGTGTTACATGGCCGTGAAGAAGGCCGTTACGGCCGGGTCGAAGACCGGTGCGATCCATACCGCCGGATCAAAGAGGCCTCACGTCGCCTGAGGGTTCTGGGCTTTGCAGACCGTCCTATCGAGGACTTAAAGGCGATTATAGCGGAAACCGATGATCCCGCCGTACAATCTCTGGCCTTAACGGAAATAGCGCTCTGGCATCTGCATAAAACCACTCCAGAAAACTATGCCGCATGTCTCACCTATCTGGAACAGGCTATGCCGGCGGCCATAGATGATGCGCATCGCTCACGACTGATCCTAGTGCGTCTCCTGTGTCATTATCACTTACAACAAACCGCTCAGGCACATGCCTTCTTCAATGAAGTGGCCAATCTAGGTCTTGATAGTCCCGAAGTCTGCCTGGCCCGTGCTAATTTTGAAACCACATTGGACAATCGTCTTCAGTTTATTAATCGCGCCTTATCCAGATCAAATATTCCGGAGATAGCCTTCGAGGACGGTAATACGCCGCCCTATGATCGCCTCACCATAGCCACACCTCCCCTTAAGCTTCCTGCTGAAGGCCACCCTAAGATATCCGTTCTCATTGCTGCCTATAATGCAGCGAAAACCTTACCCACAGCGCTTAGGTCTCTACAGGCGCAAAGCTGGCAGAATCTTGAGATCATTGTCATTGATGATGCCAGTACGGACAACACCGCCGAGGTGGCCTCTCAGTTTGCTACGCGCGACACCCGAATTAAGCTGCTATGCCTCTCGGAGAATGGTGGCGCTTATGTTGCCCGTAATGCAGGACTTGACCAGTCTTCCGGCGAATATGTCACTTTGCATGACTCTGATGATTGGTCGCATCCTCTAAAGCTTGAAATTCAGGCCCGTTATCTCAATGCTGATTCTTCACTGATTGGCTGCACATCCCAGCAAGCCAGAGCCTCACATGGACTTGAGTTCACGCGCTGCACAGACGATGGCCAGCTTATCTTCCCCAACACATCTTCATTGATGTTTCGCCGTGTGCCTGTTCAGGAAACCTGTGGATATTGGGATAATGTACGTTTTTCAGCGGACACAGAATTAATACGTCGCATACGAAAAGTATTTGGACATCAGGCCATACAGCACCTGCCTACAGGCCCGCTCTCCTTCCAGCGTCATTCCTCAAGTTCTATAGTCGCACACCCGGCTTTTGGCATTAATGGCTCCCCCTACGGCATTCGCCATGAATATTTCGAAGCACAGCACTTTCATCATAAGCGTGCTACAAGCCTACGCTACAATAATGATCCGGAAACCCGCCCGTTTCCAGCACCTATGGCCTTACAGTGCAAAAACGCCCCGCCCAGATTTTTCGACATCATATTAGCTGCAGACTTCCGTAAGGATGACCCAGCCACACAAACAGCAATCTCGGATATTAAGCGGCTTATAGCTGCAGGGCTTGATGTAGGGCTTGTGCAACTTTATGAATATGATCTCGACCCCAACCCGCATAAACTGATTGTAGATGACATACGCAGTCTGGTAGATGGCGCCAAATGTCAGGTGCTTGCCTATGGCGAACAGGCCGACTGCTATCTGCTTAGTGTACGTAATGCAGCCGTCTTACAGGAGCCGCAGGCCTTCCTGCCTGACATCACTGCCGCGCGACTGGAGGTTATTGCCGATATCACTACCCATAATACTGACCGAGTTCAATGTGATACCCACATCCAGCATTATTTTGGCAAAGCGGCCATTTGGCACAATGAACGGCCAATTGAGACCTATATTCATGAGGGATATCTGCAACGCAAGACGCGCCTGAAAACCCTTTTTGATAGCACCACATCAGATAGTATATTTTTTACAAAGCTCTCCACTGAGCTCTTACCCGCTATAAATAGCAAGATTTTTGCCGCAATAAACGCAAGTCACAAGGCACGCCAGGAAGCAGGCACACTAGGCGAAAACGTTTCCTCTCCCCCACTGGTCAGCGTTATTATGCCGACCTTCAATCGTGGGTCGATTATCGCTGATGCGATTCAAAGCGTCCTTGACCAAACCTATATCCACTGGGAATTGTTCGTCTGTGATGACGCTAGTACTGATAATACTGAAGCTGTGGTCAAAGGATTCGGCGACGCTCGTATTCACTATATATCGCTTGAAAAAATCGGTGCGGCAGCGGCCCGTAATGTCGGTTTAAAAAATGCCCGCGGAGCTTTGATTGCCTATCTGGACAGCGACAACTACTGGCACGCCGAATATCTTAAAACAACTGTGCGTACGCTGAACGATCATCCCGATAAATATGCAGTATATAGCAACTATATTGACTATCAGATCAGAGAAGATGGTCTGGCGTCGATTGAATCCTACCGAAGACCCGCGTTTAATTTTGAGCGCCTACTTATTAAAAACTATATAGACCTCAACACCTTCGCACACAGGCGCATACTCTACGATGCCTTTGGCGGATTTAACACAGCTTTAAAACGCCGACAGGATTATGATTTGATCCTAAAATATACCTGGCTGGAAGACCCTTTACAGATTGAAGAAATACTGGCGCTTTATCAGCGTAATGCACGACTTAGCCAGATTACACAGTCTGAAGGCCAGGATATGACCTGCGTTGAGATTATAGAAAACAGCATAAATACGTACCTTCGCTCAGGCCTGCCAATCAACCCCGTAACTTCGGGCAAAGTGAGCATAGTAATGGCAGGCAACAGTCATACTACAGCGGTAAAATCCGCCTTACTGGCTCAGGCCCTGTCACCGATGTATGAAACAGAGCTTATTTTTCCGGACACACAACTATCTGCGACCCTGCCGGATATCGACAGACTTTATCTGTCGTTACACGATCTTCCCGCCCATATATCTGGGTTGCAGGGCCAGGTCGTCTTAGTAACAGATATGCCGGATACAACCCTGTGTCCGGCACGCTTTGTGCCAATCTCTGTCACGCAGAATAGCGAAGATTCACCATTACAGGCCGCTCTATTTACCGGCAATATAGGCTCTGCTCACGAGGCAAGACTTGGTTCTGAAATCGGAACAATAGATCAAAGACTTTATCAACAGCGCGAGTCTCATGCAGCGATAAGGGGGCGATTTAATCTGTTTCTGCGTCAAGGCGCTTCTATTCAGGTAGAAAAAACCGTCAGGTGGGATAGTCTGTTCACTCCATCAGATTAATTTTTCTGTCAAAGCAGATACCAGTTCCCCCAATAGCGCCGTTTTCAATCGTTTGAGCTCACGTTGGCGGTACGTTGGTGCGCCGAACAATAAGGCCATTTGCAACTGGCTGTGCATATAGGCACTTAGAAAATCGTCATCAAATCTGAAGCTATTGAGAGCTGTATCTGCAGCATCAGGTGTCAGGCCCCATAAATTTACCCAGCTATTTTGCACTGCGAACTGCCTGACGCGGTGTTGTGGTCCTGCTATGTAAACTGGAACAGCACCTAAGGCGTACGCATCAAATATCTTTTCAGAGACATAGTCAGGCTGGTGTGTATTCTCTATAGCCGAAAAAAACCTGCAGCGCCCATCATAGGTCTGGAATTTATCCAGATGCCAATCCGACAATTGCTGCCGCCTAAAACCAGCCTGCCACCCGGTACCGGATACCACTTTTCGAGGTGCACTGCACTTAAGCGCAATTTGCGTGCGGAGGGTCGAAAGACCTAAAATATCACCCTGTGGATACTGAATGTCGAACCGGTTTTCATTGCGATACTCAGCCAGAAAAACAATATCAATTGATGTCTGTTTAAAATTATTACGCCAGTCATCCCGAGTGAGTAGCGCATTTCTTTCAAACCATTCCCTGTATCGACGAGTATAGTCTTCGTTTGTCAATAGAAAATAGGGTATATAATCAAAGGCATATATGCGCGATGTATGATGATTGAGATATGTAAAAGGCAACCATCCGGATTCGGTTTGAAAACCGTTTTGTTTTTTTAGGGGTGTATTTGCCCATACCGAATCCCAAAACGGCTCTTCCGACAACAGAACAAGTCTCTGATCATGCCTTAATCTGCGTTTAAGCATGTCACCGTGCGCAACTATATCTTTGAAATGAGCAACGATGACCACATCGGCATCTTCAAACCGGTCCGTAACCTGAACGGTGTCGGCGCAAGCCTGCTGAATAGGGGCATAAGCAAAAGGCTGCCGATGACTATATTTACCAAAGGGATGAACAGCGAGCCGCATAACACACAAAACCATATGACATTTCTATTTGCGAGCATTTTCTCGCACGCGGCAAATACCTTCGTTCAGACGAGGTTGAACCCAGGTGCAAAGTTTGCGACGTTGCCCCCAGAATCTCGCCCCGTTTGCCGATAATCTGACGTGCTGGCTGAGATCTGATAACCAATGGCTATGCGGCTCTTATGGCCAGCTGGCGGCGTCTTGGTGGAAATCCACAAAAAGAAAAACATCTAGAATTCTAGGGCACTCGGGTGCCTCAGGTAATTTTCCCTACTTCTGCATCCACATCCGGATTGTAACACAAACGTTTACAGAGGTTATTATAAGTTGGGCTATCCAGCGTCTCTATACGAATAGACTCGGGCACTTCACGGCGGGGTCGCACAGCAATAACATTACTGCTACGTCCACTATCGCCAGACAAAACGACCATATCCAACAAATCGAAGACGTCGGCCGTGTATGGCAATCCTAATATGCTGCAAATATTTTCCATCACTGGTTCTGGAGCTTTGACGAAATCTTCATAATGCACAATTGGCACTTCCGAATAATCATCCAGAAAAAGCATGTATCTTCGGCTGTATTCTTCAATATTGAAGGGCGAAAAATGCTTCCATTTGTTGGAAATAAGGGAAAGGTACGAATCCACAGGATGCCTTACAGTGACTAGACTCAGTGCAGGCATCTTATATTTCAATATATTCTGAAGTGTCGGTCGCGATTCAGGGGATTCCATAGAGCAATAATGAGAATGTGTATGGTCCCTTATGACCAAGCGCTTACCTATTTTTTTTAGATTATCATGAAGATTTGAAATACTTGCAACAAACATATCAACGATGACATCGTCATCTATGTTGCGCAAGCTATTACGAACATGAAATATAATATCGCTTGGGGAATATTTCTTTTTATCTACGTCTTTATAAAAGGCACTTAGTGGATCAATTTCACTTAATAATACTGTATTTGGTAAAGCAGAAATACATTTTGCGATTAATGTACCGCCTGTACATGCGAAATGATGCACCGTCCGAACAGGCTCGGGCGTTACTGCCTCAGATATCGCCAACAATCGCTCGCACTGCTCAAGCAGATTGGGCAATGGCTCATTAATCTGTACCGCATCTTGCGGCAGCTTATAGTCTTTCAGGAGGTCAAGCGCTTCATCAAGGGAAGATAACAGGCTGGATGCGGGCCTCCTCAAATCAGTCATTTTTTTTCACTTTCCGTCTTACTTCAGGCGCTCTTCTAGGTGTAACTTCATTAGCAGATACAGGCATTTCATGTAGACAAAGCGTCGCCATTTGCAGACGTGACTTAAGTTCCGTTAACAGTTGCTCCTGACGTAATTTCTGTTGGAAAACGTCCTGATAGCGACTTTGTAAGTCCCGCAGGTCGATCTGCGCCAACGATTGCCCCCTAAGGGAAATTGAGGCTTCCGCTCTGAGGGATTTAACATCTTGTTCAAGCCGACTGATATTTGATGAGTTCTCCACCAGCAAGCTTTCCAGTTCCTGATTACGCATTCGGCGCCACTCGGCCTTTTCGGTCACATCCGCTAGGGAACTCTCTGTCAGAGCCCTTTCTTCAGTCAATTTCTGTACAGTCGCCTGTGACTGCTCAGTAATTTTATCCAGTTCCTGTTTGATGAGCTCGTATTGTTCCGTCATTTTTTCCAGCGAAGCGTCGCTAGTAGCGACACGTGCCTGCAAGTCTATTCCGAAGGCTCCCGCCGCCGCCTTTTCTTTCGCTAGTTGCTCCTTGGCATCCAGCAATTGCTCGGCAATTTCCTCCCGCTCCTGTTTGA
>JBCEBX010000330.1:0-2708 GCA_039206455.1 Asticcacaulis sp. | reverse complement strand
CGCTCGACATGGGCGCGCTGATTGCCGGTGCCAAATATCGCGGCGAGTTCGAGGAACGCCTTAAAGCCGTCCTGACCGAAGTCACTCAGGCCGAAGGCCAGATCGTGCTGTTTATCGACGAAATGCACACCCTTGTGGGTGCGGGTAAATCCGACGGGGCCATGGATGCGTCTAATCTCCTGAAACCGGCTCTGGCACGCGGTGAGCTTCACTGCGTCGGCGCGACCACGCTTGATGAATACCGTAAGCACGTCGAAAAAGACCCGGCCCTCGCCCGCCGCTTCCAGCCGGTCTTTGTGCAGGAACCGACCGTCGAGGACACGATCTCGATCCTGCGCGGCCTGAAGGAAAAGTACGAACTGCATCACGGTGTGCGCATTTCCGACAGCGCCATTGTCTCGGCGGCGACCCTGTCGAACCGCTATATTGCTGACCGGTTTTTGCCTGATAAGGCCATCGACCTGATCGACGAAGCCGCCTCACGCGTGCGCATGGCGGTCGATTCCAAGCCCGAAGAACTGGATGAGCTTGATCGCCGCATCGTCCAGCTTAAGATCGAGCGCGAAGCCCTGCAAAAGGAAGACGACGCCGGTTCAAAAACCCGTCTAGAACGCCTCAATAGCGAACTGGCCGAACTTGAGGAAAAATCAGCCGAACTGACCCTGCGCTGGAAGGGCGAAAAAGACAAGGTCGGGGCCGCGTCACGCGCCCGCGAAGCGCTGGATCGTGCCCGCAACGAACTGGCGGTCGCGCAACGTAACGGTGATCTGGGGCGTGCCTCGGAAATTCTTTATGGCCAGATTCCGCAATTGGAAAAACAGCTTGCCGATGCCGATCAGGCCTCTAACGAAGCGCCCCTGACGCCCGAAGTCGTAGACGCTTCGCAAATCGCGCAGGTCGTCTCACGCTGGACCGGCATCCCCGTCGATAAGATGCTTGAGGGCGAGCGCGAGAAACTCCTGAAGATGGAGGACGAACTGCGCAAACGCGTCGTCGGTCAGGACGAAGCCCTTGTGGCCGTTTCCGATGCCGTGCGCCGCGCCCGTGCAGGCCTCAAGGATCCCAACCGCCCCATAGGTTCGTTCCTGTTCCTCGGCCCGACCGGTGTGGGAAAGACCGAACTCAACAAGGCTTTGGCCGAATTTCTGTTCGACGACGAAACGGCCATTACGCGTCTTGATATGTCCGAATATATGGAAAAGCACAGCGTTTCACGCATGATCGGCGCACCTCCGGGCTATGTCGGCTACGACGAAGGCGGTGCCCTGACCGAAGCCGTGCGCCGTCGCCCCTATCAGGTGGTGCTGTTCGACGAGGTTGAAAAAGCCCACCCCGACGTGTTCAACATCCTGCTGCAAGTCCTCGATGATGGTCGCCTGACCGATGGTCAAGGTCGCGTGGTCGATTTCCGCAACACCCTGATCGTCATGACCTCGAACCTCGGGTCGGACATTCTGGTGAATGTGGACGATGGCGTAGATATCGAAACCATTCGCCCGCTGGTCATGGAGGTCGTGCGCCGTCATTTCCGGCCTGAGTTCCTGAACCGGATCGACGAAACCATCCTGTTCCATCGCCTTGGCCGTGAGAACATGAACGACATCGTCCGCATCCAGCTTAAGGGGCTGGAAAAGCGTCTGGCGGATCGGGACATGACACTCTCGATCACCGATGCGGCCCTCAGCCATCTGGCCGATAAGGGATATGACCCCGCCTATGGCGCGCGCCCGCTCAAGCGCGTGATCCAGAAGGAGCTGGTCGATGGCATCGCCAAACGCATCCTTAATGGCGATTTCAGCGATGGCGATGTCCTGAGCGTTGATTTCAACGGCGAAGGCCTGACCATCAACCGCCCCACCGTCAACTAGGCAGGGCCTCAGGCCCTGCACCCCTTAGACCCGAGGTGTGAACCCCCTTCCATCCTCCCCTGGGTTATCGGGGGAGGTGTCGCGGCCTAAGAACGCGACGGAGGGGGTAATTTAATCATACTTGCAAAACACCCCAACTGTCACACTGAGCGTTGAACGGGCTTAAAAGTTCTGAAATTTTGTTTTGGGTTTCCGTGACAAACCCATAGGCCAATTTGGCATTTAGTATAATTACTAAATAATCTTCCCCGCTATCAAACTCGGCTTCTGGAAAAGCTTCTTTTAGCAATTCCATAGCTCTTGATTCAGGCGGCCAGGTTTCAAAATCAACTATAAAATCAATTGAAGTCGCAGATGAAAAATTGAATCCAGTGGCTTTCAACCGTCTAAACACATCACCATCTGCATCATTAGGCCAGTCCATTACCCCTCCACAATTCCTAACTCAACCGCGCTCGCACCGTCCGCGTCACCAGCCATATGCCAACACAGACCAGCACCAGCGCCACAAGGTTCTTTGCCTCGAATATCGTCTCCCCCAAAAACAGGCCCGACAATACCACCCCCGCCACAGGGATAAGGAACTGGAACGTCGCCACCAGACCCACAGGATTGAACTTCATCAATATCCCCCACAGGGCAAAGGCTACAGACGATAGCAGCACCATATAGGCCAGCAAGGCCACAGCCTCAGGCCCGACCGACCCCATATGGCCGCCGCTTATATACCCCACCACCGTCAGGGCCACACCACCGATCCCCAGTTGCCAGCCCGTCATCACTATGGCGTTCATGTTCTGCGATAACCGCTTGCCGAATATCACCGCCGCAGACAGCACG
>JBCEBX010000329.1:0-2713 GCA_039206455.1 Asticcacaulis sp. | reverse complement strand
CAGGGTCTCGGCTGCGGCCCAGTCTGTTGCCGCAATCGCGGAAGGTACATCCGCCCACGCCGCCCGCGCCCTGACACCTGCCGCCAGCGTGGCAAAGCCCCCAAGAAGGCTGCGCCGCGTCAAAAGCTTTACGTTATAAAAATGCTGCATCCTGCCCTCCAGGGAGCTTGCGGGCGAAGCAGACTTTGGCGAGCTTCGCCCGATCATGCTCAGAAGTCGAACGACGTCGAGACGAGGAACGTGCGCGGAGCGCCTCGTGCCAGACCGAAATTCGATGATGCCGCCGCCCAGTAATCTTTGCCGAAAACATTTTCGATGCTGGTCCTGATCGTAATCGGCTTGCCATTATCTCTTTCAAACGTATAGCGCGCGGCAAGGTCGAAACGTGTCCAGTCCGGTATGCTTTGCGTATTGTCGACGCTGGCATATTGAGAGGACGTATAGATCATGCGTCCATTCAGGGTCAGACCTTCGATAAACGGCGTGTCCCACTCCGCCCCAACATTCAGTTGGACATCAGGGATACCAATCGCCTTTTTGCCGTCGTTTGTCCCGTTCAGCGTTTTTGTCTGGACCCCATCCATGAAGGCAACGCCGCCGAGCAAGCGAATGCTCTTGGTCAACTCGCCGAAGACGTTGAGTTCAAGGCCGCGGTTACGGGTTTCTCCATCAATGCCATAGATATTCGAGGCCGCATTAAGATAGCCGCTCGGCTGCTCTATCTGGAACAGGCTGGCGGTGGCAGTCACCCGACCAAAATCGACCTTCGCACCGATTTCATATTGCTTCGACTTTAACGGTGCGAAGGCTTCGCCCGCATTGAGCGCGCCGGTGGGGGCAATTGGTCCCTGGCTCAAACCCTCGATATAATTCGCATAAAGCGAGACATTCTGCCATGGCTTCACCACCAGACCGACAGCTGGCGTGAAGGCAGACTCGTCATAATCGGCTGTCTGAGCGCGCGTTGTGACGTTCCATGCCTTCTGTTCGACATTCTGGTAGCGACCGCCAAGAATAAGCTGCAACCGATCATCGAGGAAGAACAGGCTGTCGGTGACCGCAAAGCTTTGCAGCGTCGTGGCATTGGTTTTGGGCGTGGTGTCGAACCAGCGGGACAGATCCGGCTTGGCGATGGCGTCGGGATCATAAAGGTTTGAAGCATAAGTCGAAATGACCTGCGGACGATTGCCGAGTTCGCTGTAAAGCCGCGATGTGCTGAGCGTCAGTTCGTGACGAACGGTCCCCGTTTCAAACTTCGCCGTGGCTCCGATCTCTCCCGTAAAAACCTTGTTGTAAGTGGGCTGGTAATAATTATTGGCGTCGAAGTCACCGGCGGCATTTTTGATATATTCAAAATTATAAACGCCGAGCAGTTCATTTCTATGGGCACCGAATGCCGCGTAGGCGGTGATATTCTCGGTCACGTCATATTCGGCGCGTAACGAGGCGATGTAATCTTCGCCACGCGTATAGTACCAATCCTGCCCCAGATCTTTGGTTGCGCTCGGCGCGTGCGGTATCTGGAAACCACTGCGATAATAGATGGGTCGGACCGGATTATCGGAGTCGCTCTTTTGATAAATAAGATCAGCGGACAATCGCAAACGATCACCGCGATAATCCAGTCCCAAAGACGCACTTCCAAGCTGATTGGACTGCCCATCAACAGC
Source organism: Asticcacaulis sp. (assembly GCA_039206455.1). Taxonomy (GTDB): domain Bacteria; phylum Pseudomonadota; class Alphaproteobacteria; order Caulobacterales; family Caulobacteraceae; genus Asticcacaulis. Next base: position 1,043 of record JBCEBX010000329.1, on the reverse strand, counting down.
CGTATCGCCATTGGAAAGCGTGCCGTTGAAACGAACGCCGAACTCCTTCGCATCACCGAAGCGACGCGACAGATCGATACCTGTGCCGAACTGTCCGTCCGAAATATAGCCCGCCGACAGACGCGTGATCGGATCATCAGTCGCCCTTTTGGGAACGAGGTTGATGACGCCACCAATGCTGCCGCCGGGTGCCATGCCATTCAGAAGCGCGCCGGGGCCCTTTAAAATCTCCACACGATCGATCCACGACGTACCCGCCATCTGGTAGGGCGCAAGACCGTAAAGGCCGTTGATCGCCATATCAGGATTTCCAAACGAAAAGCCGCGAATGAAAAACTGGTTTGAATAGCTGCCATCCGCCCAGGTGGTTCTCACTGAAGGATCGTTTTTGACAACATCGCCTACGCTTCGTGCCTGCTGGTCCTGGATCGTCTTTTCCGTATAGCTCGTAATATTGAAGGGCGCGTCCATGATATCGCGATTGCCCAGAACGCCAAGACGCGCGCCCGTTGCGACCTGTCCGCCGGCATAGGGGGGTGGCGATGCGCCCAGCACTTTCGATGTGCCTTCTATATTGATCGTCTTGAGCGTAAGCGACCCATCGGCTTCTACCCCTGCGCCGTCTCCCAACGCATTCCTCTCCGAGATGGTAACGGTGTTGGCGTTGGTGAAACGATAGGACAATCCTGTGCCCGTAAATAGTGTCGCAACGGCCTGCGAAGAGGTCATGGAACCACGAACCGGCTGCCCCGTCGCTGAAGCGGCAGATGTCTCAGGGAAAACCACATCGATGCCGGTGATCCGTACGATATCGTTCATGGCCTGACGAATGGGCTTTGCCGGGATATTGAACTGGTAGACCTGCGCTGCTGACTGCGCGAACGCGGCCTGACCGCCAATCCCCGCACCAATTACCGGCGTCAGAACCGTCGCGGCCAAAAGAACAGCCAATCTTCCACAGCCCATTACATTACCCATTATCCGGCACCCCTTACGATACAAAAAGCGGGAGAGAGAGACGCCAAATGGCAACTTCACACCCT
>JBCEBX010000328.1:10158-10885 GCA_039206455.1 Asticcacaulis sp. | reverse complement strand
ATGCCGTAGAGCCGGTCGATTTGCAGACCCAGCGTATCGATGCTGCGCTTTTCGTCGCGCGGGCGCACGGTGATCGCCGCCAGACGTGTGTCTTCGTCAATGCCGGTCAGTTCCAGACCGTCAATGTGAAACCCGCGACGCTCAATCAGGCCGAGAACGCGCAGAAGCGTGCCTTCCAGCCGGTCGATCTCAATACGAATCAATTGACTCATCCCAGCGCTCCTCCATCATTTCCGTGTTCGACGCCCCCGGTGGCACCAGCGGCCAGACGTTTTCGCGCGGATCAATCAAAACATGCAACAGTGTCGGGCCGTCAGCCGCCAGCAAGCGGTCAATGGCCCCTTCGACTTCGTGGCGCAGCGTAATACGGAAAGCGCTGATGCCAAAAGCCTTGGCGACTTCGACGAAATCGGGGTTATCCGACAGGTCGATTTCGGAATAGTTTTCTTCGTAGAACAGTTCCTGCCACTGACGAACCAGCCCCAGCGAGCTGTTGTCGAGCAGGACGATCTTCAGCGGAATACCGTAACGGCGCAGCGTGGCCATTTCCTGAATGTTCATCATGAACGAGCCATCGCCGGAGACGGTGACGACATGATGATCCGGCAAAGCCAGCTTGGCGCCCATACCCGCCGGCAGGCCATAGCCCATAGCGCCCGACCCGCCTGAGGTCAGGTGGGCGCGGTTCTGGGTAAATTCACAGTGCTGGGCGACCCACATCTGGTGC
>JBCEBX010000328.1:5894-10148 GCA_039206455.1 Asticcacaulis sp. | reverse complement strand
CTGACCAACGTCACAGGCAACGATGAACTTTTCACCGGCCTTTTCAGACAGGGATTTCAGCAGGGCCGGGGCATAGATACCCTTGCCCGGTGCGTCATATTTGAAGCGGTGCTGCCATTTGTTGTCCTTGTTGAACTTCACCCAGCCGGACAGGTCGCCGATTTTCGGGTTCAGGGCAGGCAGGGCGATTTTCAGATCGCCGATAACCGCAACATCCGCACGGCGTGTCTTATTGATCTCAGCCGGATCGATATCGAAGTGGACGATCTTCGCATTAGGCGCAAAGGCCGACAGCTTACCCGTCGCGCGGTCGTCGAAACGCGCGCCGATAGCGATCAGCAGATCAGCCTCATTGACCGCGATATTGGCCGCACGGGTGCCGTGCATCCCCAGCATGCCGAGATACAGGTCTTCGTAGGTCGAGATCGTCCCGATGCCTTTCAGGGTCGAAACGACCGGAATGCCGGTGCGAGCAACCAGATCACGCAGTTCCTGATCGGCTTCGGCCATGTGAACGCCGCCACCGATATAGAACAGGGGCTTTTTCGCGTTTTCGATCATGCTTGCGGCAGCGGCAATCGCCTTCATGTCCGGCGCAGGCGGGACATAGGCCGGCAGTTCGCCCATGTCGGACACCTCAACGAAGCTGGCGGCGACGTCCTTGGGGATATCGACGATGACCGGGCCGGGGCGGCCTTCCTTGGCGATAGCAAAGGCGCGGGCGATGACCGATGGAATTTGCGCCGGATCACGGACCAGCCAGGAGTGCTTGACGATGGGCAAGGTCATGCCGATCAGGTCAACTTCCTGAAAGCCGTCAGTGCCCAGAAGGCTGGTGCCGACCTGCCCTGTGATGCAGACCATCGGAACGGAGTCCATATAGGCATTGGCAATGCCGGTAACGAGGTTGGTGGCACCAGGGCCTGAGGTGGCCATACAGACGCCAACGCGGCCCGTGGCACGGGCATAGGCGTCAGCGGCAAAGGACGCGCCCTGTTCGTGGCGAACCAGAATGTGACGCAGGCCGGACCCTGCCAGCGCGTCATAGATCGGCATGATGGCACCGCCGGGATAACCGAATAGCACATCGACCCCCAACGCTTTCAGCGTGGAGATGACTAACTGTGCGCCGGTGGGCTTATTGGTGCTCATGATGAAATCCCTTGCGCGAAAGTTTGTCGCTGCGCGCCAATACTTTCTTGCATCTCTCGGTGTTGTGAAAAATATCTTCGGGGCGGCCCTTCAGATATTTTCCGCTTTTTTATTGGGGCGGGTTCCGGCGAACCGGAACCCGTTTTGCCAAAAAGTCTGGACAGGGCGAAGAACCGCTTCGAGCCATGTCCAGTCCTTAATGGAACCACGAAAAATGTATTTGACGCGAAGCGGCAAAACTTTTTCGTGAGGTCGCCTTAGCCGTTACCCTTTTGGTTCAGCCAGCTCATGCGCGAACGCAGGTCCTTGCCGACCACTTCGATCGGATGCTCGAGGTCCTGACGCATCAGGGCGTTGTAGCGTGGACGACCGGCCATGTTCTCAAGGATCCAATCGCGGGCGAAGTCGCCGGACTGAATGTCGTTGAGCACTTCTTCCATGCGTGCACGGGTTTCTTCGTTGATGATGCGCGGGCCGGAAACCAGATCGCCGTACTTGCAGGTTTCGGACACGAACTCGTGCATCTTGGCGAAACCGCCTTCGTACAGCAGGTCAACGATCAGCTTCAGTTCGTGCAAAACTTCGAAGTAAGCGATTTCCGGACGGTAGCCCGCGTCAACCAGGGTTTCAAAGCCGGTCAGGATCAGTTCGGTCGTACCACCGCACAGAACGGCCTGTTCGCCGAACAGATCGGTTTCGGTTTCTTCCTTGAAGCTGGTTTCGATCACGCCACCGATGGTGCCGCCGATGCCACGGGCATAACCCAGAGCCTTACGGGCGGCGTTGCCGGTTACGTCGCGGTCAACCGCGAACAGGGTCGGAACGCCGCGGCCGCGCTGATATTCACGACGAACGAGGTCGCCCGGGCCCTTAGGGGCAACGAGGATGACATCAAGGTCAGGACGGGCATTGACGCGACCGTACAGAACCGAGAAGCCGTGGGCGAACAGGATCGCTGCGCCCTGAGGGGCGTTAGGAGCGATTTCGTTGGCATAGATTTCGGCGTGAGCCATGTCAGGCGTCAGAAGCGCGATGATCGTCGCGTCCTTAACGGCTTCGGCGATTTCAGCGGTCGCCAGACCGTCGTGGGTGGCCTTTTGATGGCCTGCACCGCCAGCGCGCACGCCGACGATTACATCAGCGCCGGAATCACGCAGATTCTGGGCATGGGCGCGGCCTTGCGAACCGTAACCGATAATGGCGATACGTTCGCCCTTCAGGCTGTCGGGGGAAACGTCGTCATTAGTATAGATTTTCACGTCAGATAGCTCCGTTTTGGATTGGCCTTAGGGCCGGTGCATTGGGAAGTGGTAATTATTATGCCGCTGTATCAGCCGCCTGTGAGGCCGAATCCAACATTGCAGCGTATTTTGCAAGAGGGGCGAAGCCGTTTTTTACTTTTCCGCCGTTTACAGTTGCAGCGGGGGCTTCCCCGCTACGGATCGTCAGGTCGGCGTCTATGTTCAGGCGGCGACCTTTTATGTCAATGGTAATGGTGTCGGCGTTCTGAACATAACGGATGGATTTGCCGACATGGCTTATGGTGATGCCATTGGTTGACGGGGCGAATTTGCCGTTTGAAATCAGGGCTATGTCTTTCAGTTCTGCCGAAGACAGGGCCGCAAAAATGGCCGACATTTCGGCCTCGTCAGCCGCCGCGATGATGATGGCTTCACCCGAAGCGACGCGGCCATCCGTAATGGCGGCAATGGCACCGGCTTCGGTGGCGAAGACGCGGGCCTTCGCTTCAAAGGGATCGCGGCCAAAACCGGCACCGGTCATCACGCAGCCCTCGCGTGCCAGTGAGCCGTGCAAAATGACAAACCCCTGAGGGTTTTCTGCATCGGCAGGGGCTTCAGTGATTTCGGCGATGTCGATTTTCATTTGGGCGGTCATGACAGGGCTCGGTTGATCAGGCTAAATAACGGACATATGCGAAAAATCCCGCTCTGGGCGAAGGAGCGGGAGGATGGTTTTCCTCAAGAAATCAGGCGTTTAAGCCGTCTTCACCACTCCGGTATCATGGGGCGTACCACAGACACGCCTACCACAAGCAGGTTGAGAAGGCTTAGGAGAACGGCAGCCATAACAAAGCTCTGGCCCAGAACGCGGATGTTCTGAGTGTCTTTGGTTGCAGCAATGGCAATCGCTTTGCGCAAAATGCACGTCTCCGTTGGCGGGGCCGTTGTGGCTCCGTAGTCAGGCTATATAGACCCAAGACTCAACAAATTGCAAAGACAAAATTGGAAAATTATTTCCGGTTTGGCGGGCAATGGCAAAATTGTTAGAAAAATAATCGCAATAAAAAGCACTATATGGAAAAAATATACCTGAAATTGACCTCTGTGGATTAAATGATTGCTTTGGTTGGCGTGAATCTGCAAAGCTTTCGCGGGCGCAAAAAAGTGTACGGTGGCGCCGACAGGCGCGGGCCTGTTGCATTTATGTGTAATGGTTTTATATCGCACACATAACACTATATATAATGACACCCTGTCTCACCGAAGGTTTCGTATCATGCCCGCTTACCGTTCCCGCACCACGACATTTGGACGCAATATGGCCGGTGCCCGTGCGCTCTGGCGGGCCACGGGTATGACCGAGGCCGATTTTTCCAAGCCCATTATTGCGGTGGTCAATTCGTTTACCCAGTTTGTGCCCGGTCATGTGCACCTGAAAGATATGGGACAACTGGTGGCGCGTGAGATCGAAAAGGCCGGTGGCGTTGCCAAGGAATTCAACACCATTGCCGTGGATGACGGTATCGCCATGGGCCACGGCGGGATGCTCTATTCGCTGCCGTCGCGTGACCTGATTGCCGACAGCGTTGAATATATGGTCAATGCCCACTGTGCGGACGCCATGGTCTGTATCTCGAACTGTGACAAGATCACGCCGGGTATGCTGATGGCGGCGATGCGTCTGAATATTCCGGCGATCTTTGTGTCGGGTGGCCCAATGGAGGCCGGTAAGGTCGTATGGCCCGATAAGGACGGCGTTGCGCGTACCCATGCGCTTGATCTGGTTGATGCCATGGTTCAGGCGGCGGACGACAGCATTTCCGACGCGCAGGTTCAGGCGGTTGAAGAAAACGCCTGCCCG
>JBCEBX010000328.1:2847-5884 GCA_039206455.1 Asticcacaulis sp. | reverse complement strand
CTGCGGCTCCTGTTCGGGGATGTTTACCGCCAATTCGATGAACTGCCTGACTGAGGCGCTGGGTCTGTCCTTGCCAGGTAACGGTACGACACTGGCGACGCACTCTGATCGTCAGGCTCTGTTTGAAGAAGCCGGGCGCACGATTGTTGAGATTACGCGCCGTTATTATGAGATGGATGACGAAAGCGTTCTGCCGCGTTCGATTGCGACGTTTGAGGCCTTTGAAAACGCCATGCGTCTGGATATCGCCATGGGCGGGTCGTCCAACACGGTGCTGCACCTGCTGGCGGCGGCGCAGGAGGCCGGTGTTGATTTCAAGATGGCCGATATCGACCGCTTGTCGCGCACGACGCCGTGTCTGTGTAAGGTCGCGCCGGCCACATCGACAGTGCATATCGAAGACGTTCACCGTGCCGGTGGTATCGTCGGGATTCTGGGGGAACTGCATCGCGGCGGTATGCTGCATGGCGAGGTGCCGACCGTGCATTCGCCGACACTGGCCTCGGCCATTGCCCATTGGGACATCAAGCAATCCAATGATGAGCGCGTGGCCAATTTCTTTAAGGCGGCACCGGGGGGCGTGCGGACAACGCAGGCCTTCTCACAGAGCCGTCGCTGGGATGAACTGGACACCAACCGTCAGACGGGCATTATCCGGTCGGTCGAGCACGCCTTCACCAAGGACGGCGGCATTGCGGTGCTGTACGGCAATATTGCCGAGGATGGCTGCATCGTTAAGACGGCAGGCGTCGAAGAAGAAATCTGGCGCTTCAACGGGACGGCCAAGGTGTTCGAGGCTCAGGAAGATGCAACCCAAGGCATTCTGAACAATCAGGTTGGGCCGGGGGATGTGGTGATCATCCGCTATGAGGGGCCGCGCGGCGGGCCGGGTATGCAGGAAATGCTCTATCCGACCTCTTATCTGAAATCCAAGGGGCTGGGTAAGAAGTGTGCGCTGCTGACTGACGGGCGTTTTTCGGGGGGGACATCGGGCCTGTCGATCGGTCATGCGTCGCCTGAAGCGGCGCAGGGGGGGCTGATTGCGCTGGTTGAAGATGGCGACCGGATCGAGATCGATATTCCGGCGCGGTCGATCAAGCTTGCGGTATCGGATGCGGTGCTGGCCGAGCGTCGGGCGGCGCAACTGGCGCGGGGCAAGGATGCCTATACGCCGAAAAACCGTGAGCGTTATGTGTCCAAAGCCTTGCAGGCCTATGCCGCCATGGTGACGTCAGCCGATACCGGCGCGGTCAGGGATTTGTCGTTACTGGGTAAGTAGTTCATGGTGCGTTCATCTCTGGCGACCTAGGTAGAGTAAATAGCCTCACCCCAACCCTCTTCCTGACAGGGAGAGGGGGTTTAAAAGGACGTACGAAGATGGATAGACGGGTTTTGTTGTTGTCCCTGATATCGGCAGGGGTGGCCTCAGGGGCGCAGGCCCAGAGCCTGAAGGATATCCTGAAAGGGATTGCCCGTTCGCAGGTGGCACCGCAGCCCGAAGGTAGCGCTGTAACCGGTGGTTTGACTCAGGCCAGTGCAGCGCAAGGCTTGCGGGAAGCCCTGAGCCTTGGGGCCGTGGCTGCCGTGACGCGTGTCGGGCGCGCTGACGGTTACTGGGGCGACAGCCTGATCCGCATCCCCTTGCCGAAAACCTTGGCCAAGGTGCAAACGGGTCTGGCGCAGGTGGGTATGTCCGGGGCTTTGGATGAGGTGCATCTTAAGGTCAATCGGGCGGCGGAGGCTTCGGCACCGGTCGCACGGGGCTTGTTTGTCGACGCCATCAAATCCATGACGCTCAATGATGCGGTCGGCATTGTCAGGGGCGGCTCGACCTCAGGGACGCAGTACCTGCAAAAAGCGACAACGCCACGCCTGACGACCCTGTTTACGCCAACCATCGAAGACGCCCTTGAGGATACAGGCGCGGTCAGGGCGCTTGGGAATGCCATTTCGCGCAACGGCCTGAGTAGCTATGTGAAGAAGGAACCCAAGGTTTATCTGGGAGAATATGCCGTGGGTAAGGCGCTTGAGGGGCTATTCTATTATGTCGGGCGTGAGGAAAGTGCCATTCGCACCGATCCGGCTAAGCGCACGTCCGAGATTTTGCGGGCGGTGTTTGGGTAGGGGGGGGTGAAGCTGCGTTTCTTCTGAGCGGCCATAAAGTAAGATACCCCTCCGTCGGCTTCGCCGCCACCTCCCCATCGCCGAGGCGATAGGGAGGAGATAGGAACTGCACTCTGGCCACAAGTGAGACAAAAAAAGCGCTCCGGTGGGAGCGCTTTTTTTTGTGGCTGTTGAGCCGGATTACTTCTTTTTGGCTGACTTTTTCGTGGGCTTCTTGGCCGGTGCGTCAGCGGTCAGGGCATCAGCAAGTGACGGGGCGCTGGCGCGGGTGCTGGTCTGCATGGCGGCGGGCGGAAGGGCCGAATTGTCCTGCTTTTCGAGGACCTGAGCGATCAGCGGTTGCGGCATATAGGGCTGAGGCTGGGACGGAAGCTGTGGCGTGGCGTTTTCGTTGTTATAGATAAAGCCGTAGATCGGATAGACGGTCGAACCGAGGTCGTTCAGCGGGCCGTACCATACCTTTACGGCTGACCAGTCATTGTTCGGAGACACGTCCACCACGGTGACGTTTTCTTCAACCTGACCACGGCGGCCATTAATGGGCGACCAGTTGGCGTGGGTGATCTGAATAAGGCGGTCGGTAATGACCTGAGAGACGACGGCCACGTGACCGCGGCTCATTTTACCATGCTTTTGGAAAACCAGAACGGCACCGGATTGCGGGGCGTCACCACGTTGATACTTGCCGGAAGCCTTTTCCCACCATGTCCAGGCATCGCCATAGATGTCCATGTTGGTGATCGAGCGTGCGAAGGTCACGCACTGCCAGTAAGGGGACTTAGTGGTTTGCGCCATGGCGCTTTGGGTACCAAAGGCAAGACACACAGTAAGGGCAAAAGCCGCCAGTTTTTTCAGCACGCGCACGCTCCGGGTTGATTTGAAGCGTTTGGACGCTTCTCTCTTAGCAGGGGTG
>JBCEBX010000328.1:0-2837 GCA_039206455.1 Asticcacaulis sp. | reverse complement strand
CGGAATGAAAAACCTGAAGCCTAAAAGCCCGCGACAAATCAGTTACAGGATTTGATACATACTACAGGGGAATTTACAAAGTGTTTATTTTGGTAAAAGTGACAATTTTCCCACAGAAAATATGATGGGCGTCAAGAAAGCGGTTAAGAATCAATTAACTATAATTATAATGGCGGCGTAAAAATTTTTGGCGGGAATATATGCGGGGCGCAGGGGGTAAGAAAATGGCAAAGGGAGTGGGTCAGGGCTTTTGAGTAGAAAGCAAGATACCCCACCACCCCGCCGGTAAGCCGGCGCGGTCCCCCTCCCCGGCAAAGCCAGGGAGGAGTGAGAGGAGCGGCTACTTCTGCTTCCAGCTGCCGGAAGTGTCTTTGTAGAACTCACCGGCCTTAAGTTTAGGCAGGATGACGTTGTTGAACGCCGAGGCACCGGCAGCGGCAGGGGACACACCGTTCTGGCTGGCGGCTTGTGCGTAGACGCCCGCGCGACCGGTATTGATTTCATCAACCGCAGCCTTGGTGGCGGCATCGCCCGGCTTGACGAAGCCAAGGTAACCATCGGACTGTTCGCCAACGATACCTGCGGCCTTGGCGGCATCGACCTTTTGACGAGCGGCGGATTGTGCCAGGGCCGGTGTGGTCAGGGCCACGGTGCCGGTAACCACCACAGAAGCGGCCAGAACCGCGCTCATCAGGGACAGGGTAATCTTTTTCATGTCTTTAATCTCGCTCTCTTGTCCGGATCAGAACAGGTCGGGGTTTTGTTTAACCAGCGCCTTGACGTCTTCATCAAGGCTGATGCGGACATTGTGATCAAGCTGGGCGTAGATGGTGATCGGATCGACCTGCAAACGAATGGTCGGGGTGCAGGCCGAAGCCAGTGTCGCTGTCAGTAGAGCGGCTCCGATAATCAGCGGGCGCTGTCCTGCGGTAAAAATCAGTCTGGTCATAATATACAGCTCCGTAGCGGAAAATCGGTCAGTCAGTTGACTATATATAGGCGGTATAATCTGAACCTGACCTGAATGCGATGTCAATTTTGTGAAGCGTCAGTGTCAGAATCCAGTGTTTGTCCACTTTTGAGTCGGTCGAAGTCGGCCAGATCCTGTAGCAACTGATCAAGGTTGAGGGTCATGCCCAGATGCAGATCGACGCCGGTGCCGGACGGCAGGTCAATCGGCTTGGTGGCCCATGTGCCTCTGAGGTAGTCGATGATGCCAATACGGGCTTCTTTTTTCTCGGGCGGATCATAATTGCCTTTGATGCGGAAATTGAAACCCAGACGGCCGTTATCGAGCGAGGCAATACTGGCTTCAAGGTTTTCATAGGCCAGATTTTCAAGCGCCTGATAGGCCATGTTCTCAATGGCGGTGCCTTCGACGGCCTGAACGGGCAGGTTGCCGCTTTCGGGAGTAGCGGTGGCGCTGCCGTCCGCAGAGCCTTGCAGGGCGGTGCGGCTGATGGATATGCGGCCCGGCCCGTCGCCTTTAAGCTCGCCCTTGTCAAACTGGAAGGTACCGTCACCGGACAGGGCAAAGGGCACACGGCCCGATACTGTACCTTCGAATTTCATATCGCGGCCAAAATCGGTGGCCGAGATAACCTGACCGAAGTTCAGGCGCTCAAAGCGCAGGGCACCGGTAAAGCCTTTGGTGGAATCAAAAGGAACATCCATAGGGTCAAGCAGGATGTGACCGCCCGGTGTGGTGACATCGGCGCGTTCAAGGGTGACGTAGTCGCCGAAGAACTGAAGGTTTGCGTCAATATCGCTCAGGGGGATGACCGACATAAAGCGGTCGAGGCGCAGGGACTGGCCGGGATCAGAGGCGAGCGGGGCCAGAGAGGTGAAGGTCATCTCCCCCCTAAGGCCGTTGGCCTGACCCAGCGGGCCGTTGAAGTCTATGCCTTTCAGCGTCAGGATGCCGCCTGAGTCGCCACCGTCCTTGTGCCAGCCGAAATGACCCTTGAAATCAAGGCTGCCGGAGACGTCACGAGTGGCGACGCCCGCCACGGCAGGAGTCAGGTCAAGCGGTTGCAGGCCGTCAGGGCTGAAGGTGAGGTTATCTGCGGTAATGTCGGCGCGACCAATGCCGGTTCTGACGTCAGAGGTAATGTCGATCGTAGCGATCGGATCGGGGGCACGGGTCAGAACGGCGGGGCTGTAGGGGGAGACATAGAGGCGTCCGTTCAGGGCGCGGGCGTCCTGTTCCACATTGCCCTTAATGCCTACCGGATTAAAACGCGGCGCGTCGAGGGCGTCTTCGGCGCGCAAGGTTTCAAGGCCGACCGTAAAAGCCAGTCCGTTGGGCAGGCTTTGGGCGGTGAAGCGCCCCGTACCTTCGGACAGGCGGGCCTGATAGTCGGGGGCGTCGCCCTTAAGGCCGGTAAAGGTGCCTTGCGCCCGCCACTGGCCATCGGGCGAAAGGCGCACCAGTGGCCCGCCCGCACGACAAATCTGGCCGGTAACATCAGTGAGCCTGCCGCCGATATCGGCGCGGTCAGCCCGAAGGTCGATACAGTCACCGAGGTCGATCAGTGTGCCTGAGGCGCTATAGTGGAACAGGCCGTTCATCTTAAGGTCAGCGCCGTAGAGCGGGGCAAAGCTGATGCGGCTTTGGGCGTTGAAACGGCCACGGACGGCACCATTGGCCAGAAGGGTAATGTCGGAGACCCGCGCCGTGGTTTCGGGCAGGTCGCCGCCGGTCAGGCTGAGGTTCAGGGCACCGGTGCGCTGGCTAGAAACGATGGGCCGGTTGGGCAGGGGCGTGACTGTAATGCGTCCGCCGGTGGCCGGTGTCAGGCGGGCGGGCTGTTTCAGGCGCAGGTCGAAGCCTGTGT
>JBCEBX010000327.1:8852-10963 GCA_039206455.1 Asticcacaulis sp. | reverse complement strand
GCCTACCGTTTGCAGGAACGGGCATTGGGTGGCCTTAAGCCAGCCCAAAGTCGCTCACTTGAAGCAGTCGCTGCCGGAGAGAAGGTAGGCACCGTCAGGATTGCTCCATCGTCGAGCGTAGAGCCCGGAACCCGCCTGGTCAGGGAATGGCATGGCCGGATCTATGAGGTCCAGATCCTGGCTGACGGTGTGCAATTGAATGGACGGACATACAGGTCGCTGAGTGATGTTGCCCGAGCGATCACTGGCGTTCGCTGGTCTGGGCCACGGTTCTTCGGCCTTAAGGCAGCAGCCTCTGGTTCATCAGGTTCTTCAGGCTCATCAAGTCGTTCATCTGGGGAAGCCGAGGGATGACCAAGGTCCGCCGCCTGCGCTGTGCCATCTATACCCGCAAATCTTCGGAAGAGGGATTGGAGCAGGACTTCAATTCGCTGCAGGCCCAGCGGGAAGCCTGTGAAGCCTTTATCCTCAGCCAGAAACAGGAAGGCTGGGTGCTGGTGCCTACCACCTATGATGACGGCGGCATCTCAGGTGGGACCATGAACCGCCCGGCCCTGCAAAGCCTGCTCAAGGATGTGGAGGCGCAGAAGATTGATGTTATCGTCGTATATAAGGTCGACCGCCTGACACGTTCACTGGCCGACTTCGCCCGTATGGTCGAGGTGTTCGACCAATATGGCGTTTCATTTGTCTCCGTCACCCAGCAGTTCAACACGACCTCGTCCATGGGCCGGTTGACCCTGAACGTGCTTTTATCCTTCGCCCAGTTTGAACGCGAAGTCACCGGTGAGCGTATCCGCGACAAGATCAAGGCGTCCAAGGCCAAGGGCATGTTCATGGGCGGTACGGTGCCGTTGGGGTACGTGGTTAAGGAGCGCAAACTTCTGATCCAGCCTGAGGATGGGGAATTGGTGCGTCTGATCTTCGGCCTCTATGTGGAACTGGGCAATGTCCGCCTGGTAAAAGCGCATCTGGAGACGCAGGACATCAGGCGGCAGAATAATCCCTATCCCTGGTCAGCGGGCATGCTTTATGCCCTTTTACGTAACCCGGTCTATATCGGTAAGATCGTCCACAAGGGGGTGGCGCATCAAGGCTTACACGAAGCGCTGATTGATCAGGCTCTATGGGATCAGGTTCAGACCCAACTGACGGCCAATAAGCGGGGAGGGCCTATCAAGCCGTGCATAACCGATGCGTCACCGCTGCTCCATAAGCTGTTCGATCCGCAAGGGGAACCGATGGTTCCCAGTCATACCCAGAAGAAGGGGCGGCGTTATCGGTATTATGTCTCCAAGAGCCTGACTACAGGGGCCGCAGAGCCCGCCCATGGCTGGCGATTGTCCGCATCCATGCTTGAAGGCACGATTATAAATGCGGTCAGATCAATAATGAAAATGGGTAGTGTCCAACGCGCTGACGATGGTCCCGGCCTGAGCACGCATCAGCATCTGCGGTTGGCCAAGGTCATGCCGGAAGCGGCCGAGCCGTTGTCTAGCGCCGAACTCCTCTCCCTTGTCCATCGCGTCGACATCGAAGAGCAAGCACTGAGCCTCACACTGGATCTCGCTGCTCTATTGCAAGGTACGGTGCCACCGGCATCGACGACATCTCAGAGCGCTATCTACTGCCGGTACGTTGTCTCAATAACGCTCCAGCGCCGACGTAATGAATTACGCCTCATTCTGAATGAAACCGCATCTACCGACGTCAACCGGGATGAAACCCTGATCCGCAATATAGCGCGTGGCCATGTCTGGTTCCAGCAATGGCTAACAGGAGCAGTGACGAGTCTGAAAGACATCGCCGTGCGCGAAGGCCTCAGTCGAGAACATGTTGCCGATATAGTGCATCTGGCCTTCCTGTCTCCGGCTGTGGTTCAATCGATCCTTGAAGGCAAGCAACCTGCTGAACTTAACAGCCGGAGGCTGCTCGCTAAGGATGCCATCCCTCTTAGCTGGGCGCAGCAAGCCCAGCAATGGATCAAGGTCTGAGGTCAGGCTAACCACAGGGCACCTCCTGATCTGCCACGAATGGAGATCAAGCCGTTTCCGATCAGATTCAGCCTTCGACCTCCCCAAAACCCCTCTCCCAGAAAGAACTGGACTTCC
>JBCEBX010000327.1:2136-8842 GCA_039206455.1 Asticcacaulis sp. | reverse complement strand
CAAAGGAAGCGGACGTGTCACCGTTGAGAGGACACCTTATAAGATGATGGAAGACGATGACATCGGTGAGTGGTTTGCCAAGCTGACGGCCTGTCTGGAAGATGCAACCAGTCTGGCCATTGAAGGGCAGAACCCACGATTAACTCTGACAGAGCGAAAAGTGCTCCTGCTTAAAATCCAGCAACAGCTGACAGCCGTTGACCGCCTCACACGACAATTTGGACAGCCATTGCCCCGGGGCGATTCTTGGGAATGAAGAGGTCACCCCAACCGGGGCACATAGACGAAGGCGGAAATTCCCGCCTGAAACCTCTGCACAGGCAGCGTCTCTGTCCTAATTAAATAGCAAGAGTAAGAAAAGCCGCCGCGATATCCGCCGCTTATCAGCCACCAAAATACCGGTCAACCTGTTCAAAAATAACAGGAAAATGGGTGGTGGAGCTAAGCGGAATCGAACCGCTGACCTCGTCATTGCGAACGACGCGCTCTACCAACTGAGCTATAGCCCCGCTTCACCACGGCGAATATTTAGGCCAGCTTAACGGCCTGTCAAGGCAGGTTTTTCGTCTGTTATTCCGCTGCGGGGCGTGATATTCACCGATCTGCCCGTTTTCGCCATATGGCGTTGGGCAGAACATTCAGAACACAGCGGGTCAAAAGCAAGTATGAGCGGGTTTATCTTTTATATTCTGACGGCGATTTTTAATCTTCTCGTCTGGGCGATCATCATCAGCGCTGTTCTTAGCTGGCTTGTCGCTTTCAATGTAATCAATACCCGTAATCAGTTTGTTTATCAGGTCATGCGGACGCTTGATGCGATTACTTATCCGCTGCTGGAACCTTTCCGCCGAATCATCCCTAATCTGGGGGGCATCGATATCAGCCCGATCATCGCCATCATTGTTATTCAGGCAATGGTGCGTCATCTGTTCCCCATTGGGCATCAGGCCTTGAGCCAACTCATTGGCTAGGCTGGTCGTGCGGTTAACGCCCAAGGCGGCGCAAGACCGTATCGACGGATGGGGTGTCGATGAACAAGGGCGTGAATTCCTGAAAGTGCGCGTGCGTGCCGCCCCGATTGAAGGGCAGGCGAATGCGGCCCTGATTGCCTTTTTGTCCAAGGTTTTGAACGTGCCTAAGTCCCGCTTCGACCTTGTAGCGGGGGATGTGTCGCGCCTTAAACAGATTGATATTGAAGGGTTAGATGCGACGGCTTTAAAGAGCGTGTTTGAAGGGGCCAGGTAGGTCGTTCCTGATGTCGTTTCGCTTGTTTTCCCCATAAAAATGAAAGTGGCGATTTTTTGCCACACTCCTAATTAATTTAATCAAATTTATTTAATATGTTGCTTTTTGTCATGCAATTCGTATGGTCATATGCAGAGGATCGTGTCCGGATTCGGCATTTATGTCCGTTATCGTTACTGAGTGGGCTTAAGGATAAACATATCCATCCCGACGGTTAACGGTGAAGGTTCCGGGGCGTTCTGGTCTGAATTTATAAAGGTCTGTGGGTTTGCCTGACGCGTTGTGCGGGTGAGGCTGAAAAAAGGGACCTAGGGATGAACAGGGAAGGATGTACTATGAAGGTAGGTTTAAGGGGTGGAGTCTCACACACGGCTTTGGCGGTATGTGTGTCCTTGGCAATGGTCACTGGGGTGGCGGCTCAGGAAGCGCCGGCGACTGAGGGTGCCGGTGAGACAACCGAGGTTGTCGTCGTGGGCGTGCGTAAGGCGCTTAGAAATGCGCAGGCTACAAAGCGCGATGCCGACACGGTGGTTGATTCAATTTCGGCAACAGATATCGGGGCATTCCCCGATAAGTCGGTGGCCGAAGCCTTGCAACGTGTGGCCGGTGTTTCGGTAACGCGTTTTGCGGCTAAAAATGACGTTATGCGCTTCTCGGCAGAGCCATCGGGCGTGGTTATCCGCGGCCTGTTGCAGGTGCGTTCGGAATTTAACGGTCGCGATTCTTTCTCGGCCAACTCAAGCTATGGCCTAAGCTGGTCTGACGTATCGCCCGAACTGATGGGCGGGGTAGATGTTTATAAAAACGTTACGGCCGATATGATCGAAGGGGGTATTGCCGGTACGGTCAATCTGCGTACCCGCCTGCCATTCGATCAGCGCGGGCGTTTGCTGGCGGCCTCGGCCGAAGCCAATTATGGGGATCTGGCAAAGAAGACGACGCCAACGGTTTCGGCGCTCTATGCGGATCGTTGGGACACTGAGCTTGGTGAATTTGGCTTTCTGGCAAACGTCACGCATTCGGAAATTACAACCAACTCTCAGGGAACGACGCTGCCGCGTATAATGCCATTTGCGGCTGGCGTTCAGGCAGAACAAAAGACATTTATTCCGTCTGGGTTCTCAATTAATGACAATATGTATACGCGTACTCGTAAGGGCGCGTCGCTGGCTGGTCAGTGGGCGAATGCAGACCGTACGATTCTGGCGACCGTTCAGTATAATTATTCGAGCTACCGTAATAAGTGGTTTGAAGACTCCGTCTCAAGTGCCTTTAGCTGGGTCGATTCAGCCGTCTACACACAATCTTCAGTGTGGACTGATCCAATCATTATCACGCCAGCGGATATCGTAGCAGACAATTTCCAGGACTATATTCCGGGCACACCCTTTACCTTCCGTAGTGATGGCCTGTTCCAGACCGGCGTTATCACGACCGGTAATGGATGGGGCATGGGTACGCCTGAAGAAGGTTGGCCACCACCGGGCATCGTGGCCGGATCTACGGATCAATACGGGCATCACGACATACATGGTGTAAACTTACCATTAATTCAGCCCTGTATTAATGCGCCCAATTTGCACGGAAATCGCCCCTGCGAATATGGTGTAGGTTTTGTCACGCAATCGCGCTTTTCGGATGAAACGCGCGTCGTTGAAGACCTGGCGGTTAACCTGACCTGGAACGCGACAGACAAGCTGAAATTCAATTTTGATGCGCAGATAATTCGCGCGACCGCAGAAAAATACGACGTCAGTCTGGGGCTTAAAACCTTTGCTAACGTTAATCTTGATCTGCGTGGCAAATATCCAAAAGTCGCTCTTGAGGCACCCAACCGATATAACCTTATCGGCGACATGTTCTCGGATCCGCGCAACTATTCGCCGGAATGGGTCATGGATCACGTGACGGATTCTGACGGTGAAATGCAGGCTTATCGCGCCGATGTCGATTACGACATGGATAGCGTCTGGCTTAATAGTGTCCGCGCAGGTGTTCGTATCGCCGATCGCGAGCAACAGCATCGCTGGTCAAATTATAACTGGTCAAATATCGCTGGCATATGGTCCACCAATGCTCGAGATGCCTACTTCGTAGACTCAGGACCGACCTATAATGGTGATGGTTCCATTCGTTTCCAGGGCTATGAACCGGGTTATTACGAATTGCGTAATATCGGCGGGGATATCCTCAGTGGGGACATCATTAACGTCAACGCATTCCCGTTTATCACGCATGATGTCATCTCGAATCCCGGTGAACTGGCGCGTCGTTTCGCTATAAGCGGTCAAACGGATGAAGGCGGTGTTGCATCAACAAGCTGGAACCCCATTTGTGAGCGCCCCGGAGAAATATCAGACTCCTGCTTCACGGGCGGCGAAATTCTCGATGTGCGTGAGCAAACGAATTCAGCCTATTTCATGCTCAAATTTGGTGGGCCTGATGCGACCATTTTCAATGGGGTCGGTGTTTCGGGTAACATTGGTGTCCGCGTGGTTCGCAATCGCGTTTCCAGCAACGGGGGCATGAACTTTGCGCCGGTATTCACCGCAGATCAACTCAATTGCCAGCCATTGTCACCAGATGTGATAGCTGCGTTGCCGGACGGGGTATTGGCCATTTCACCGGCATGTCTGGCTATAAACTCCTTTGACGATCAGGACTTTAGTAACGCTTCCTTCTTAGCGCTGACATCAAATGTTGATCACAGATATACCCTGCCGAGTTTTAACGTTAAGTTTGATCTGACGGATCAATGGGTACTGCGTTTTGCTGCGTCACGTGCCATGTCCAAGCCGGATATAGGTCTGCTGAGAAACTACATGCAGATTACAAGGGGCAACGTGAATCAGAATGATATCAGGCTTGATAACCCTAACCTCATTCTTGATTCTGATGGTGATCCGTTTGCCTATCGTTATAGCTATTCAGCCTCAATGGGTAATCCACGGTTGAGAGCCATAACGGCGGATCAGGTAGATCTCAGCCTTGAGTATTACTTCGCGGCGGTCGGTTCGCTGACCATGAACGTCTTCCACAAGAAGTTTAATGACTATATTCAGAACGGAAATTATCTCCTTCCGATAACGAATAATGGCGTAACGCGCGATGTGTCGGTGACCCTGCCTGTAAATAGCGAAGGCGCTAAGATTTCAGGCTTCGAAATCGCTTATCAGCAATATTTCGACTTCCTGCCCGCCCCTTGGGATGGCTTCGGCGTTCAGGCGAACTACACCCATATCAAAAACAGCGGCATTGAAAATCAGGCGCTGTCAGTTGATACGGCTGACGGGTCAACCGTTACGGGGTCCGCACGTTCGGGTTCCATTAATGCGGGTCGCCTCGAAGGGCTTTCCGATCATCAGTATAATCTTGTGCTGATGTACGAAAAAGCCAAGTTCGGTGCACGTCTGGCCTATAACTGGCGTTCGGAATATCTGATCTCGGTCAATGACTGCTGTATCGGCCTGCCGGTATGGAACGATGCCGAAGGTTTCCTTGATGGCTCGGTACGCTATTCGGTTACACCGAATATCGAACTCAGCGTTCAGGGGTCTAACCTGCTCGGTACCAAGACGGTCTATAGACAGCAGGCGCAGGGTCCAAGCGCGGATAACCCCAACACCCCGTCTATCTTCCTGCCTGCGGGCTGGTATGAAAACGACCGCCGCGTTCTGGTTGGAATACGTTTGAAATACTAATCTGTACCTGGCCTGCCTTGGGTTTTCCCTCCCCGGGCAGGTCCTTGTACTTTTTTAACGTCCGGTTCTCAGAACCGGACGTTTTTTATGTCTGGCAGATTGCGCGTTTAGGGGTTTTGCCTTGCCATAATGTGATCACTTTAAAGTACTTCCATAGATACGCTCTAAAAGGCTATAAGCGAACGATTCCGCGCAATGGTATGGAAATAATGTGTTATCAGAGACAACTGGTCATCATTGGAGCTAAGGGCTGTGGGTGAGGTTATCAATCTGAACAAGGCCCGAAAGGCGCAGGCCAAGGCGCAGAAAAGCCTGTCTGCAGCGCAGAATCGCACCTTGTTTGGGCTGTCGATGCAGATGCGGAAAACCGAGTTGCAAAAGCGTGAAACCCGCGACAGGCAGCACGACGGTCATCGTCTTGATGACCGGAAAAAGGATACTAATTCAGAATAGGACAAAGGTTTTCAGGGGGTTGAAGTAACTCTGCATCCCTGCCACACCCTTTAATATATCAACGTTATGCGATTGTCGTTGCAATCGTATTGAATTTTTAGAGGCTGAACCTCTATTGCTCATGCCTGTACTATTCGCCCGCTCTGATGGAGAGACTCTATGCCGGGACTGAAAAAGAGATCGGTTAATTTGGCCGGACATGCGACCTCAGTGGCTCTGGAGCCGGAATTCTGGGCCGTGCTGGAAGTCATGGCCAAGGAGCAGCGCCTCAGCCTTGCGGCGCTGATCGGAGAACTTGATTCCCAGCGTGGTGAGAGCCTGCTGGCCTCCTTTTGTCGCCTTTCGGCCTTGGCCTATGTGCAGTCCAAGGGGGCGGGACGTAAGAAAAAAGCTTAGATTATAAATAGTTGTATTATTTTTGAATTATTTCTGTCGAGCGGCATGTTTCTGTTTGGTTCCAGTTTGAGGAACGGCTAAACTTAGGGCATGCCGAACGACATTTCCTCTATCCCCGCAAGCCTGCAAGCCTCGCTTGCGCCTGATTACCTGACAGGTCTCAATCCTGAACAACGCGCCGCCATTGAGGCCACCCAAGGCCCCTTACTGGTGCTGGCGGGGGCGGGGACGGGCAAGACACGCGTCCTGACCACCCGTATTGCCCATATTCTGGCGCAGGGGCTGGCGCGGCCGTGGGAAATATTATGCGTTACCTTCACCAATAAGGCGGCGCGCGAAATGCGTGAGCGGGCCACCCGTTTAATCGGGCCATCGGCTGAAGGCTTGCGCAATCTCGGCACGTTTCACTCCATTGCCGCGCAGATTTTGCGCCGCCATGCCGAGCTGGTCGGCTTGAAATCCAGCTTCAACATCATTGACGATGACGACCAGACGCGTCTCCTGAAGCAGATCATGGACGCCCGGCGTATCGACCTTAAGCGTTTTCCGCCCAAGACCATGGCGCATTTTATTGACCAATGGAAAAACAAGGGCCTGACGCCGGATAAGGTGCTGAAACTGACGGCAGACGAAGGCACACAATTTGCCTTCAACAAGGGGCCGGAAATCTATGCCGAATATCAGGAGCGCCTGCGGGTGCTTAATGCCTGTGATTTTGGCGATCTGTTGCTGCATACGCTGAAAATTCTCAGTGAAAATAACGACCTTCTGGCGGAATATCACCGCCGCTTCAAATATGTGCTGGTCGATGAATATCAGGACACCAATGTCGCGCAATATCTGTGGCTCAGGCTCCTGACCAATGCCGATCGTAACCTGTGTTGCGTCGGCGACGACGATCAGTCCATCTA
>JBCEBX010000327.1:0-2126 GCA_039206455.1 Asticcacaulis sp. | reverse complement strand
ATCTATGGCTGGCGTGGGGCCGAGGTCGATAATATCCTGAAATTCGAACGCGACTATCCGGGGGCCAAGGTCATCCGGCTTGAGCGCAACTATCGCTCGACGCAGCATATTTTGTCGGCGGCTTCGGGCCTGATCAAGGCCAATTCGGCGCGTCTGGGTAAGTCCTTATGGACCGAAGATACCGGTGGCGAAAAAGTGCAGGTGCGCGGCTTGTGGGATGGTGCGGCAGAGGCGCAGCACATTGTCGAAGACATCGAACGCCTGAAAAAGCAGGGGCGCAACTATTCGGATTTTGCCGTTCTGGTGCGCGCCTCATTCCAGATGCGGGCGTTTGAAGAACGCTTCCTGATGCTGCAAATACCCTATGTGGTGGTTGGCGGACCGCGCTTTTTTGAGCGGGCGGAAATCAGGGATGCATTGGCCTATCTCAGGCTTATTCAGTCGCCAGACGATGATCTGGCGTTTGAACGCATCATCAATGTCCCCAAGCGCGGTATTGGCGATGCCACGGTGCAAAAACTGCTGATGCAGGCACGGCTGGGTGGCCAGAGCGTTATGGCGGCGGTGCGGGATCTGATTGAAACGGATGAATTGCCAACGCGGTCGAAAACCCCGCTTCAGGCCTTTATTCGTGATTATGATCGCTGGAAAAACTACGCGCCTCAGGTGGCGCAGGATGAACTGCTTGAGCGTGTCCTGACCGAGACGGGCTATTTTGACATGCATCGCGCCGATAAGGTGTCGGGCCAGACGCGGCTGGATAACCTCAAGGAAATGCAGACGGCGATGCAGGATTTTGAAAATCTCGAGGCCTATCTGGAGCATGTGTCTCTGGTCATGGAACTTGAGCGGGCGGGCGGCGAACACAGCGTGCGCATATCGACCCTGCATGCCGCCAAGGGGCTTGAGTTTCCGGTTGTTTTCCTGCCCGGATGGGAGGAGGGCGTGTTCCCGTCGCAGCGTTCGCTCGATGAAACCGGCGTGCGCGGTCTGGAGGAGGAGCGGCGTCTCGCCTATGTCGGTCTGACGCGGGCGCGCGAACGGGCGACGGTCAGCTTTGTCGCCAATCGTCAGGTCTTTGGCCGCTGGACCAACCAGATACCGTCACGCTTTGTCGATGAAATGCCGATTGAACATGTCGATGCCCAGTCGGCAACCGGTTATGCACAATCCGGCTGGCAATCGCAGGAATCACGCTGGGATCGGGCAGGCTATCAGCCAAATCACGCCAAAAAGAGCGCAGGCTTTGGCGGCGAATTGTCCGGTGTCGATATGAGCCGTCTTGAGCGCAAACCGACCGCCCACAGGCCCACCGCCGCCAAACCTCAGGCCGCCAAGGGCCTGACGGTGGGGACACGCGTGTTCCACATCAAGTTCGGTTATGGCGAAGTGGTGTCCACCGAAGGCAATAAGCTGATCGTCAATTTCCAGACCTCAGGCGAGAAAAAGGTCATGGACAGCTTTGTCGAGAAGGCGTGAGTTTTATTGTGACTTGCAATTCTTAGGGTTCAGCCTGATATTGAAACCATGGCCGATACACAACACATTGCCGCTTCAAAGACGGGTCGTAAAAAGCCCAGTCCTTATCTTGGGGTTACCCGGGAAGGGATCAAGATCGTGCGGCCTTCGGGGCGGGTTGATAATGTGACCCTTGCCCAGGCCCGCGAAGCGGTAGCGATTGTGCTGGCGGAAAAGGCCCCGAGGCGCGCAGACTAGGCCCTTCGGATGCAAAAAACGGATGTTTTCATAAATTGTCCGTTTTCTGCGGATTATGATGAGCGTTTTCGGGCCATTGTGTTTGCCGTATTACGTACCGGTTTCGATCCGCGGTGCGCGCGCGAAGCCGATGATGCCGGCGAAAACCGCTATGAGAAAATCTGCCGGATCATAGAGGCCTGTCAGTATGGTATCCACGACATCTCTAAAACGGAACCGGATGTGACCTCGGGTTTGCCGCGTTTCAATATGCCGTTTGAGCTGGGCCTGTTTCTGGGGGCGAACAAGTTCGGTGGCGCGGAGCAAAAGAAGAAGGCGACCCTTGTGCTGGATGTGCAGCCTTACCGCTATCGGCAATTTCTCTCGGATATTGCCGGACAGGACATTCGAGCCTATGAGGGCAATGTGGC
>JBCEBX010000326.1:3740-10975 GCA_039206455.1 Asticcacaulis sp. | reverse complement strand
CGCTTTGCGCAAGACGGGGAGGTAGACTGGAAGCCTCCACCAAACAGGGTTGGGTGGACGATGGCGGAGACATCTTCTTCCCATTCGCGCTAAATCGTTACTGCAGCTTTCCATTACTGCTTGTTCTATTAACGCGCCACGGGCTTGGAGAGCATGTCCGCTTTGCAGCGAAAATCCCCGAAGTGTTACTGCGCTAGTTCCATTTCCGCTTCGGGCGCCGGTGAGACGATAGTGAAGATCGCTGTGGTTTCATGCTATAAGCTTCGCTTATGAACGAGCAAAGACTGCATGACGGCGAGTTAGGGCCAGTTTCGACCGGGTTGGCCGCTGTGTTGTTCGATGCGTGTCCGCATCTTCGCGATTTTGCGAAAATGACCACTGGATGTGAAGGGACTGGCCAATCACTCCTAATCGAGGTTCCATCACCAACAGGCGATCCAAACAGGACCTTAGTCATTTGGACCGATGAGGCGGCGACACCCAGCATTGAATTTGGCCCCTCTCATACGCATGAAAGCGCTGACATTGGTGGCTATAACGCCATCCTCAAACTGGCTGAAAAAATATTTTCTGAGGAATTGGTGATAGCAGTAGAGCTTGGTGGACCGATCAAGCACGCTTTTTGGCTGGATCTGTCGACGCCCGATTCACTCGCAGATGAACTCACGAGTCCATATTCTTCGGGGCGGTTGATGATCAAGTCCTGGGCTGGTGGCCGAGACAGACACGCTGATCTAAACGACATCATCCTGTGAGCTATGACCGTTAAAACCCGCCGGCTGATCAGCATCGCGGGTTTGCTAATTCAGTCAGTTTCACTTCCGCTTATGGGATGAATTGGCATCACTGCAACAAATGCAGTTCTATTTCCGCAATGGGCGCATGGAAGGCATTGTGTTGCGGCGGATAGTCGACTTTCGGGCCTCTATGGTGGGGCCGGCTTTTAGCTAATAAGAAATTCTGCGTACGCCGCAATGGGAGCATTGTATGTGATCGGCTCGCATGGAAGCGTTTAGAAACAAGAGGCAACGATCATTTTGCCAATAGGTATGGGTAAGACAAAGACGGTTAAATGGGAAATATTGCTCCTCTGAAGCCAAGGGCAATTCTGTTTGTCAATCATAATGCCTTAGGCAAGGTCAAACGATAGATCAGGATCAGGCTGTCATTATCTCCCGTCCCGCTGCCGTTTGCATCGGTTAGTCCCGCATCAAATCCTTGCCCGTTCACCTGTCCCGTTGCCGTTCCAAAGTCATTGTCACTGCCCACTAGCAAAAAGACATCGTTTGGCGCGTCAAGGTCGAACACAGGGGCGATCGCCATGGCTTCCAGCTTTTCCGAAAGCGTATCCGCCGTAGAGGGGGTGACATCAAGGTTCATGCCGAAACGGCGCAATTGAACCGGATTGAGCATATTGACCAGTTCTGCCTGCTGCACAGGCACAATGCCCGCCACTAACGCGCCATTACGGGCGACAGGTTGCGTTGATTGCTCATAGGGCGTGCCCGCCAGGTTGGTGGCCCCTTCAAGATCGATGAGCAGGATGCTCTTATATACCGTCGGATCAGCCGTCCCCTTGCCGCGCCCGTTACCATCACGCGACAGCACCAGAAGCTGCGTATCGCTGAGTGCGACCGCCTCTGACTGTGCCGCCGTCGCGTCTGCCGCCTGTCCGTCGCCCTTCACGCGATAGGTTGGCAGTTGCAGGACATAGTGCCCGACCGGTTGTGCGGGCGTGCGAGTCTCAGAAATATCATAAACCAGAATACGCGTCAGACTGCGCGTGGCGGCGTTCTTGCCCGCCGTGTCCTGAACGGTGGCGCTTTGCAAAATGGCAATCAGGCGTTTGCCATCAGGTGTAACGGTCAGGGCCTCCAGCCCCTGATTATTGCGGCGTCCGGTATCCGGTGCTTTTTCAGAGTTAAAGTTCAGTTTTCCGTCCGTCATCGGCAAAAGCGCAGGCACGGTCTGAATGGCACCTATTTGACAACCACTGGCATCGAACAGGTAAATGCCCGCCGCATACTCATCGGAGATGTAGAAGCTGCCATCTGCCAACAGCGCTATGGCTTCGGAATCAAGGCTGATACGGCCCGCGCTGTCGCCACTTGCCGGTGAGGGATACAGAATGCCGCCACGCTTTAGCACATTGTCGCCGGGGTCCTTGCCTGTAAAGTTCCGGCCCGTTTCATCCGTCAGCAGGAAACCGCCTGTCGGCTCTATGGCAATTTCACCCTTACGGTTCATCGTCAGGCGCAGGCTATGTACGCGGCTGGCATAATCCACCGTACCCTCGACCGATCCGACATTATTAGGCCCGCGATCCGGCAAGGTATAAATCTCACCGCTATAGCTGCCATCGGGCTGTCTTTCCCAATTCCGAAGCGCCATGCTGGAAAACGAGCCCAGCGTATCGCCCAGAAAGTCGCGCGTTGACGCCGGCAGACGACCCGCACCGACCAGACCGTGATTGACATAGGTCTGACTGTTCAGCGTCACCGAAACCGCACCGGCGGCTTCTGTCCGGTTAGGGGTCGTATGAATCTCTGCCACATAGGGCTGCGCGAAAGCGGCCCCGCCACAGGTCATCATCACAAGGGTAAGCGCAGTAAGGATCGGCAATCGCGACACGGGTCATTCCTCAAAAAAGTGCGCAGGCGGCCCCCTCTAAAAGGGCCGCCTGCCAATAGCCAGCTTATCGCCTGATGGCTCAGAAGCTGTAGCCGAGCGTCACAAACATCTGGCGCGGTGCCGATGCGTGGAACACCTTGATGGTGCCTGCGGCATCGTCCGGAGCAAAGACGCTGTTGTCGAAGTTCGACGCGTGGCGCTTATCGGTCAGATTGGTCACATTCAGCGCCAGCTTCGCCCCTCTCAGGACGCTTGTGTCATTGAAATTATACCCGACCCCAAGGTCAAAGGTGGTGACACCGGGGAAGCCCTGATCGTTGACATAGGTATAGAAGCGTTCACCGGTATATTTACCGGACAAGGTGCCCCAATATCCGCCACGCTTCAGGGACAGTACGCTGGAGAACATTTCCTTCGGCGTATCAACCTGCTGCTTGCCTTTGGTGGCCTTGACCTCACAGGTGGTGGTGCACCAGTTCAGGTCTTCGTTATAGACTGACTCATTGAACGAAGCCGAGTTGTACCAGCTCACGCCGGGCATCGGACGCCACAGGACACCGACTTCCAGACCCTTGCTTGAGACGCTGCCTGCGTTGTGGAACGAGTTACCGCAGCCGGGATTTTGCTGCTGGTTCGTCGGACAGGGGTTATATTGCAGCAGACGGTTTTCGAATTCCACATCATAGAGCGCGACCGAAACCTGCAAGGTGTGGCTGATATATCGGTAACCAATATCAATGGTTTTAGAGGTTTCAGGCTCCAGATACTTGCCCTGTGCGTCCCATACGGCCTGTGACACGGATTGCGGCCCAAGCTTGAAGCCGCCCTGGAACATGGCGATGTTTTCGGCATAGCTGGCATAGACTTCATGCCCTGAGGCCGGTGCCCAGCGGACACCCACTTCCGGCAGGAAATTGTCCTTGGCCGTCAGCTTACCTGACGCAAACTGGCTGGAGGTCGGAGGGGCTGCCTTGGCCACGCCCGGAATTGCCTTGGCGTCCGATGTGGCATGGGTGCTCTTGAAACCAAAATCGATGCTCAGGGTGTCATTCAGCAGCGTGACCGTATCCTGAACGTAGAACTGCTCGGTCTTCCAGTCGGTTTCCTGAACCCACTGCGCCAGATCCGGCTGGCCCACCAGATAATGGGCAAGGCTGAACGGGCCTTTGACATTCGTCCAGATATAGCGTGCGGCGCTGCTGGTGTTATCTTCGCGCCAGAAGCCTGCCTGAATGTGATGTGCGCCGACTTTCCAGCTTACATTACCAATCAGGCCCTGACGGTCGATGGTGTAGCGCGTGTCACGGATACGTACCGGCACATCGTCATCCGTGGAGGGCGTGCCCTGCGTAGACCAGCCGGTGATGAAGTTGTTGCCTGCACCTTTGTTGGTGTGGCTGTACACCTTGGCATCCAGCTTTATCGATGAGGTGAGATTGAAATCACCGGCAATGTAATAGAGTTCGTCATTACGCAGGATCTGGCCGTTGGTGAAGGTCACATCCCCAAGCTTTTCAGGCAGGGTCGAGGTCACGCATTTACCCGCCGGTGCATTGGTCACCTGACAATAGGCGCGAGACAGATAGCTCTCCCAATCGGGTGCATAGGCGCCCCAGTCCCAGCCCAGCCGCGAGAAGGATTCTTTCGACAAATAGGTGTCGTTCGCCTGATTGGTGGCCGACACATTGGCAAACGCCGTCAGCGTACCACGCTCAAACGCGTACTGGGCCTTGGCATTCAACTGGCGACCATAGGAGGTATTATAGGCCGCCTGATTTACGAACAGATCCTGTTCGCTGTACTGCGCCGACACATAGGCCGAAAAGCCCTTGTGCTCACCTGTATCAAAGCGCAGGAAGGTGCGTGTGGCTTCGTCGCTACCCAGGGTCTGGTTGACCTTAAAGCCCAGCGTTTTCTTCGGGTTGCTTGAGGTATAGATCAGCGCTCCCCCAAGGTTGCTGGTCGAAGGAATGCTAAGACCGGCAATACCCGTCGCCAGATCGGCCTGACCAAGGTTTTCCGAGATCAGCGCCCGACTGATCGACAGTCCATTATAGTTGTTATAGGCACCGTCACCGAGCGGCACACCGTCAAGCGAATAGCCAAGGTGCGTGGTGCTGAAACCGCGCACCTGCAACGACAAGGACTGCTCGTTAACCCCCAGCGCATCAATGGCATGCGCACTGACGCCGGGCAGGAAATTCAGCGCCTTCTGAACGCTGGTGCCGGGTGGCAACACATCCAGATTGGCCGGAACCAGTGTTGAGACCGAACGGGTCTGCCCCTTGCCGACAACCGTGATTTCAATGGCATCTTCAGCCGCTTCGGCACCGGTGTCGGCGTCCTGCGCATAGGCCGTGCCGGACAGCATGGTGCTAGACAGCAGGAAGGCGAGACCTGCTGAAAGGTGTTTGGCGCGTAACTTCATAAATCATATCCCCAATTGCGCCGCCCTGAAAACGGATGGCGCTAAAACAAAATCAGGGGGCAGACCTGCGCACAGATGTGACAGGATCATCACATCACGCTGGCATTAAGGTATCTTTTTGCCCCTTGCGCCGCGCTCTTAGCGGGGGGCTGTGAAGCTTTTGTGATACGCGCACCGATGTTTATGTAAGCCTCAAGATTGTGGCTTTTACGCCGCACTTTTAGTTTGCCCAAAACCTGCGGGACTTTGCGGGGGCTCCAAGTCGAGCATAATGCGCATGACGATGAGCAAGTTTTAACCTGAGGTGCAAACGTGCGATGCGGCTGGCCTTTGATTACGAAAGTCAGTACGCCTCTCACTGTGAGGTGAATGTCGATCACTGCGATGACCAGATATTCGGTCAATATTTCGCATGAATAGGTGAGGAGGGCCAACGCCATCCTATCGGCAGCAACCTGCAAACTGAAGCTCCACCAATTATGCGCTGTGTGGGCCTTGGCGTGTGTCGCCTGCGTCTTCAACCCCCATGACCCGCGCTCATCCCCGCCCCTCGCCCGCGCGCTTTTTGTATCGAAAATGACGCAACAGGCCACATATGACGAAGCCTTATGTGGTAAGCCTTTGAGGGGTGAAATCGGCTTATTTTTATGACGCAGAATGACGCAAAATGACGACAAGGTTTTTGCATTCAACGCTTGAAGTGTGGTGGTAACCAAATTGCCCTGGTTCCTGTGGTGTCAGCCTTAAGCGTGGCAATAATCGTCCGAATAGAAACGGCCTTTGATGCGGGGTAATATCGGGCTCGTCAGCCTTCGTCATTTTGCGTCATTTTGCGTCACCCTTCTGGGGCGCTTCTCCCATTCCAAACACTTATGGCATAAGGCTTCGGCATATGGGGCCTGTTGCGTCATTTTCGATATAAAAAGCGCGCGGGCGAGGGGCGGGGACGAGCGCGAGGCGTGGGGGGGATAGTGCGCTCCTGCTTCAAGGCAGGTTCTGCTAACGTTGAAAAAGCCAGCAGTATGTCGCGGCCCGGTAGGGGCTGTTGATGGCCTTGATGGCGATGAAACGAGGCGCTTGGCTTTCCTTCAAGGCTTGTTTCAATGCGTGATTGATATTGGGGAAAGAACTGCCATGCTTTCGAGCGGCCGCTTCAACCTCCGGCATATTCAGTGCGATAAGGCCTTTATCAGCCAGACGGTGATGGTTTCTCAGTTGGCCGTTTTCAATAAGCACATCTACAGTCGCCCAGATACTGTGCAGCTCTGAGTCGGCGGCCGATGGCGCTGATCCGATCATAGTAGCATCCGGAGCCGGCCGATTCAGACGGGCACATGTCGCTTCAATGGAACCAATAATCGCCTGGCGGATTTCAGCGGATTTAGCACGCTCCAGATTGATCAGAAGGCGATCGAGCTCTTTCTGAAGGGTGACCTGTTCCTGAACAGTTGGGCGTGGGTTGAGGTCATAATGACCGTGCCTTCTTATTGATGGCAAAACTTCGGTTGTCACCCACCTGCTGAAATCCTTGGCGACGGGTTTACGACTGGTGAAGATAACTGAGTAGAGGCCTGACTCATTAATGATCGTGGTCATTTGTTCACGACCGATGGTATCAGTAATGCTTAGATCATCTTTTTGGTAATCGTCCAATTTGGCAGCGACCATTGACGGGTTGGAGAGGCCCAGTACCTGACAGACGTCGGTGAGAACCCACCACGCCTCGGTTTGTATGTCGACGACCCGTACAGAGCTGTCACCAAACTCCAGAGGCATGAGTGCTTTGTTCATTTGCGGAGACCTTTCCCAATCTTTTCTGTTTTGAGAGGTAATTGAGTGAGGTTTGGCATATTTCATAAGGGATGCCGCCTCAAGCTGTGAAGACCGTGCACAACGCCTTAGCCTCGAACGCACTTCTGTGCCGGCGACGCGATCTTGGGGCGAGGCAATCAAAGCGCCTGACTTGTTCAGGATGAAAACATATGAGTTTTTGGGCGCTATTTGGGCGAACGAAGCAGGGCCACAGTCTCAGGATGAAGACGGGAAAACCCTAATATTGGTAATGTAATTGTTTTTAAAGAATAATTTATATAATTTAGACATAATATTCTACTAACCTGATTAGGGTGTTTGGGTGTAATATTCTGCCTCAGGATTTATCAATAAAATCAAAGAC
>JBCEBX010000326.1:0-3730 GCA_039206455.1 Asticcacaulis sp. | reverse complement strand
TTGATGTTAGGGTGATGTTAGTCCTTTCGATAATATTTAAGGTTTGATCAACTATCTGATATTTAATGGTAAATTTACCAGAAAAATCAGATGGAGATATGGGGTTATGGATATTAGGGTTTTCCCGCGTTCATCCTGAAACTGGGAGAGGCGAATATAAAACGCCCGAAAATAGGCTGTAGCAGGTATGTCGTGGCTAAAGTATGGGCCAAAGTATGGGCGAGACTGCTTGTGGAGGTCATTATATTTAATAATATCAAATGGATATTTGAATTTTTTTGGAGCCCATCTCCGCCATCTTCCCTCTTAAAATATACAAACTAAGCTGAGGTGGGTAAGCCTTTGCTGTGTCGTAGCCGAAAGGTTCCGTGATAGGGGACGCGTGTCAGGCAGGGGTATAGTTCTGTTATCACGTAACATATTGAAAAGGGTTGCTTTTTTCTTGTTGTGTGATAGGTGGAATCTGTACGCCCCTGAGTTGACTGCATTATGCAAGCGTTTCGCCATCATTTGTCGCGCTACTGGATGCTCTGCCTGACCCTGTGTCTGGCGGCTGTGGTCAACATGTCCGTCATTACCGTGGACGCGCACGTTCAGAACACAGTGCATATGGCCAGCGGAGATATTTTGCTGCCTGATGGGGGCTGGGCAACCGCCTGTGGCGGCGAAGGTGCCGATTGCCACGACCATGCGCCGCTTGTGAAACATCATAGCGATAATACAGGCGTTGAACACCACCACCATTTCAGCGAAACGGTGTCTGCGCCCTTGCCTTTGATGGCGCAGGCTTCGTCATCTGGCTATGTGCGTCAACTGACCTTACGGCCGGGGGAGGCTGTTTCGCTTTCAGGTCTTTTGCCGTCTTCTCTCGATCAGCCGCCGCGAGGCTGAGCCTTTCTGACAATTCGTGTGCCGTTGTCGCGGTGCGATCAGAAATGGTGTAGAGAGATACTTTCTTATGAAAATCAAATATATGCGCCATCTGCTTCTGGCAGGTGTGGCGCTGGTGTGGACGGGTGTGCCGGGCGCCCTTCAGGCTGAACCCTTAAGCCTGTCCACGGCCATGATCCGTGCGGCCAGTGCTGATCCGGCGCGTGAAGCGGCGCAACAGCGCAAAGCGGCGTCTGACGCCGGTGTGCGTCAGGCCGGGGTGAGGCCTAATCCGTCCATTGGTCTGGAAATGGAAAACATGCTGGGATCAAATCCTTACAGCGGGATTGATCAGGTCGAAACGACCCTCAGCTATGAACACACCCTTGAGCGGGGCGGCAAGCGTCTGGCGCGTATCGGCGCGGCGTCTGCCGAACGGGATGTCACTGTCGCTCAGGGCCGTCTGCGTGCCTATGGGGTGATGAGCGAGGTTCAGACCCTGTGGGTCGAGGCGACTGTGGCGGCGTCCGAGGTCGATCTGGCGCGGGAACGGCTGACATTGGCGCGTCAGGCGCAGTCCGAGATCGGGCGTCGGGTGTCGGCGGCGCGTGACCCTCTGTTTGCCGGTTCTCTGGCGGATGCGGACGTTACCCGTGCGCAGATTGCCCTTGATCAGGCCGAAGCCAAGTCACGTCAGGCACGGGCGCAACTGGCGGCCTATTGGGGTGGGGCGGCGGATTTTGAAATGGATATCGGCTGGCTTGGGGACACAAGTGCGGCGCGTCTTGTGCCGGTTATAAGGGATACGCCGGAGCTTGAGGTCATGCGGGCGCAGACTCGTGTGGCTTCGGCACAGGTCAGGGTGGAAAGCACGCGCACAACGCAGGACATGACCCTTCAGGTCGGGGTGCGGCACTATCGGGCGGATGGGGCTGTGGCTTTTTTAGTAGGCGGTTCCATTCCGCTGGGTATCTACGACACCAATCGCGGCAATATTGAAAGAGCGCAGGCGGAAAGTGCCGCGACGGCGGCAGATATTACCGTCTGGGAGCAAAAGCGCGCGCGGGACATAGCCGCGAGCACGGCGCGTATGCAAGGCTATGCCGAAGAAGTGCGGCGTATAGATGCCGAGCTTATTCCACAGGCCGAGCGGGCGGTGACGCAGGTGCGGGCCGGTTTTGCCCGGGGCGGCTTCACCTATCGTGACGTAATGGGGGCTCAGGAGGTGCTGATTGCCGCCAAGGCCCGACGTCTTGAGGTGCTTAAAAACTATCATCTGGAGCGTACGCAACGTGACCGTCTGACGGGGCAATGGGTGCCGCTGATTGCCTCTGTTGTGACTGACGGGGTTGGTGACATAGCAGGGGATGCGCAATGAAAACGACGAAGACATTTTTGATGATTGGTGCGGCCCTGTTGGCTCTGAGCGCCTGCGGTGACAAACCTGCGCCCGTAACGGGCGACCATGATCACGCTGAAGAGGGGCACAGCCACGATGACGGCGATGGTCATGAGCACGGCGATGAAGGAAGCGATAGTACAAGCCTGACGGACGAAGCGGCTAAGGCGGCGGGGGTAGAGGTTGGCATTGCCGGTGCGGGCCTGATTGAGCAGAGCATCGACATTGCCGGTCGTATCGAAATTTCACCTGAAGGACGCGGTGAGGTGCGAGCCTGGTATCCGGGGCGCATCATGTCCTTGTCTGCACAGGTGGGGCAGCCGGTTAAGAAGGGCCAGACACTGGCGCGGGTCGAATCGAGCGAGAGCCTTCAGACCTATGCGATACCGGCGGGCATTTCGGGCATAGTCGTTGAGAAGAACGCCAATGTCGGTGATATGGCCTATGACCGGCCTATCTATGTGATTGCCAATCCGAACAGTCTTCAGGCGGCATTCTTTTTGTTTCCGCGTGATGCCGAAACGGTGCGGGCCGGGCAGTCGGTAAGTATTCGTACGCTGGGGGGGAAGGTGATCGCGGCAAAGGTATCCGCACTTTTGCCGTCGCTTGATCCGGCCACGCAGACCACTACGGCGATTGTGAAACTGCCTGCCTCGGCGGCAGGGGCGTTTCGGGCGGGTATGGCCATCGAAGGCCAGTTTGCCACCGGCAGTGCCGAGGCGAACATTGTGGTGCCTGCCGATGCAATCCAGACCTATGAAGGCCGCAGCGTCGTGTTTGTGAAAACCGGCACGACCTATACGGCAAGGCCCGTGCAGACGGGGCGTCAGACCGGCACTTCGACCGAGATAGTGAGCGGTCTTGAGGCGGGGGAAACCTATGTCACCAAAGGCGCTTTCCTGATCCGCGCGGACATTGAAAAGTCCGCTGCGGGGCATGAGCATTAAGGGGCGCATCATGTTGGAAAAAATAATTGCGCAATCGATCCGCCACCGCTGGATCGTCATGGTGGTTGTGCTGGCCTTGTCGGCCATAGGTGTCTCAAGTTTCCTGCGCCTGCCGATTGATGCGGTGCCGGATATCACCAATGTTCAGGTTCAGATCAACACCGAGGCGGCGGGCTATTCGCCGCTTGAGGCAGAGCAGCGGATTACCTATCCGGTGGAAACGGCGCTCGCCGGTTTGCCGGGGCTTGAATATACGCGCTCTCTGTCGCGTTACGGCCTGTCACAGGTCACTGTGGTTTTCAAAGAAGGCACGGATATCTATTTCGCGCGGCAGCTTGTTAATGAGCGGGTGCAGTCGGTGCGCAGTCAGTTGCCTGTGGGGCTAGAGCCGCAACTGGGGCCGATCTCGACCGGACTGGGTGAGATATTCATGTACACGCTTGAGGCCGAAGCCAATGCCCGCAAGGCCGATGGTTCCGCCTATA
The DNA here is from genome assembly GCA_039206455.1 of Asticcacaulis sp. Taxonomy (GTDB): domain Bacteria; phylum Pseudomonadota; class Alphaproteobacteria; order Caulobacterales; family Caulobacteraceae; genus Asticcacaulis. The sequence continues at coordinate 29 of JBCEBX010000326.1, read as the reverse complement.
GCGCTGAGGATTTGCGTACGCTTCAGGAC
>JBCEBX010000325.1:0-10983 GCA_039206455.1 Asticcacaulis sp. | reverse complement strand
GGACAGCCTGATCCGCTCGGCCCTGATGTTCGCCAGTGCCGGAACGGCGGCGCAGGACTTTGCCCGTCTTGATCTGAGCGCGCTGGTGCAAAGCCTGTGTGACGACCTGTCAGAGCTTTATGGCGTTGAGGCCGAAACGATTGAGGAAGGCGTGACCGTTTCCGGCAATACGGAAACTCTGCGGCGCGTTCTGACCAATCTGATCGAAAATGCCTGCCGCTATGCCGGTCACTCGCGCCTTGGGCTCAGGAGCGAAAATGGGCGTGCCATCATTACCCTGACCGATCAGGGCCCCGGCATTGCGCCCGCAGAGCTTGAGGCTGTGCTTGAACCGTTTTATCGGGTGGAAAGTTCCCGTAACCGCGACACAGGTGGTGCGGGTCTTGGCTTAAGTATCGCGCAGGCCCTGACCGAAAGTCATGGCGGCACGCTTAAGCTTGAAAACGGCAAACCCACCGGCCTTGTGGCCATTGTGGATCTGCCGTTAGCTTAAGGCTTAAGGGCGAGTGACGCTGTCGACGTCGATCTCAGGCGATTCAAGGAAATCCTTCTCGACTTCGCCGCGAATGATGACGGTTGTCTTGTCGTCAATCGGGCCGGTCAGAAGCTTATTGTCGATATCGACGCGGATTTCGCCCGTACCGTCAGTGAAGATATATTTTTCATTGCCGACCTGACGGATCAATTGGCCCTTAAGCTGAACATATTGATCATCGACCGGATTTTTAAGCACATCGGCCACGGACTTAGGTCCCTTGTGACCCGAAGGGCCTGTATATTGGGCATGGGCCACACCTGACATGGCGACAATGGCAACCGCCGACAGAATAAGTTTTTTCAACATGGTATCACCTTCTAAATAACCCCCCTTTTCTGCCCATTTTTTTGTAAGGATAATATGTGACAAATATAAGCGCCCGATACCGGTTCACGCAGGGTGCGCCCATAGCGCGCGGATAAGCTTTTCGTTACCAAATATGTCTTGACTTACGCGGCCATAAGGCCAAAACGAAACGCGCAAAGTTCGGATACAGTGTGTATTTTCTTAGGGCACACAAAGGTCTGACAAAATATAAGGGAAGCTGAGATCATGGTATTAAGAGTTGCGATTAACGGGTTTGGCCGCATCGGCCGTCTGGTTCTGCGTTCGATTGTCGAGAACAACCGCACCGATATCGAAGTCGTCTCCATCAACGATCTTGGGCCGGTCGAAACCAATGCGCATCTGCTGCGTTACGACTCTGTCCACGGCAAATTCCCTGCCGAGGTGAAGGTCGATGGCGATAACCTGATCATTACGGCCAACGGCAAGACCTATACGCCGATCAAGGTGACGGCGATCAAAAACCCCGCCGAACTGCCGCACAAGGACCTTGGGGTCGATATCGCGTTTGAATGTACGGGTATCTTCACCTCAAAGGAAAAGGCATCCGCGCACCTTGAGGCCGGCGCCAAAAAGGTCATCATCTCGGCCCCCGGTGACAATGCCGACAAGACGATTGTTTACGGCGTCAACCACGACACCCTGACGGCCGAAGATACGGTCATCTCCAACGCGTCCTGCACCACCAACTGCCTGTCACCGGTTGCCAAGGTTCTGTCTGATCTGTGCGGCATTGAGCGCGGCTATATGACGACGATCCACTCCTATACGGGCGATCAGCCGACGCTTGATACCATGCACAAGGATCTGTATCGCGCCCGCGCTGCCGCCCTTAGCATGATCCCGACCTCGACCGGTGCCGCCAAGGCCGTGGGTCTGGTGCTGCCGCACCTTAAGGGCAAGCTGGACGGGTCTTCGATCCGCGTCCCGACCCCTAACGTTTCGGTGGTTGACCTCAAGATCGTGCCATCGCGTTCGGTAACGGTTGAGGAAGTCAACAATGCCATTATCGCTGCCGCTGACGGCCCGATGAAGGGCGTTCTGGCCTATACGGATGAACCGCTGGTGTCTTCGGACTTCAACCACAATCCGGCGTCTTCGACCTTTGCGCTTAAGCAAACCCAAGTCATTGATGGTCAGTTCGTGCGTATCCTGACGTGGTATGACAATGAATGGGGCTTCTCGACGCGTATGGCCGACACGGCTCTGGCATTGGGCAAGTTTCTCTGATGAAAATGGGGGCGACGTCTTGGATGATTGTCCGAGGGGTCGCCCTTATTATTACCGGCTTTCTAGCCGCTGTCGGGATGACTTTCTTTTGTCTGATCAGAAATTATCTTCATGATGTTGATTACTATTTCTTGTTTTCCCGTCGCGCACCTGATGCGTTGCATTTGGCATTATTCATTGCCATGATCGTTTGGATGCTGCTGGCCTGTAAATTCGCCTGGAGCAACCGAAACCCGATTGGGATAACATTTTCGATTATTGCATTTTTTGCTTTCGCGGTGAACGCTCGAAACGTTCTTTTGTTTGCCTATCCCGTCTGTAACTCTTTCTGAGACACTCATGACCTTCAAAACCCTCGACGACCTCACTGATCTTTCCGGCAAGACCGCGCTGGTGCGCGTCGATTTCAATGTGCCGGTCGAAGACGGTAAGATCACCGACGACACCCGCCTGCGCGTCGCTTTGCCGACTATCGAACGCCTGCAAAAGCTGGGCGCAAAGGTTGCCCTTCTGGCGCACTTTGACCGCCCCAAGGGCAAGGTCGTGCCGGAAATGTCGCTGAAATTCGTTGCCCCTGCCCTGTCGGAATTGCTGGGCGTCACCGTCGCCTTTGCCAATGACTGTGTGGGTAAGGACGCTGCCGATGTCCTTAAGCTCGTGCCTCAGGGTGGCGTGGCGCTTCTGGAAAACGTACGCTTCCATGCCGGTGAGGAAAAGAATGATCCTGAGTTCGCCGCTGAACTAGCGAAGCTTGGTGATATTTACGTCAATGACGCCTTTTCCGCCGCCCACCGCGCCCATGCCTCAACCGAAGGTGTGGCAAAGATTTTACCCGCCTATGCCGGTGAGTCCATGCGCCGTGAACTGGATGCGCTCAATGCCGCTCTGGGACAACCAGAGCGTCCCGTTATAGGCATTGTCGGCGGCTCGAAGGTCTCCACCAAACTCGATCTGCTGAAAAATCTGGTCGGCAAACTTGATGCATTGGCGATTGGCGGCGGCATGGCCAATACCTTCCTGTTTGCGCAAGGGATCGATGTCGGCGGGTCGCTGTGTGAAAAAGACCTTAAGGAAACGGCGTTGGAAATTCTCGCCGAAGCCGAAGCCAAGGGCTGTAAAATCCTGCTGCCGGTCGATGTCGTCGTGGCCACCGAATTCAAGGCCAATGCCGCGCACCGTACCTTTATGACCGGCACACCTTTGAGTGATCAGGACAAGATTTTCGACGCCGGTCCGCGTTCGGCGGAAAATCTCAAAAAAGAGATTGCCGCCTCCAAGACCCTGATCTGGAACGGGCCTTTGGGTGTGTTTGAATTGCCGCCATTTGATGCCGCGACTGTTGATGTGGCGAAATTTGCTGCATCGCAAACCAAATCTGGTAAGCTGGTGGCGGTTGCCGGTGGCGGCGATACGGTCGCAGCCCTGAACCATGCCGGTGTTATCGACGCTATGAGCTTTGTCTCGACCGCCGGTGGCGCCTTCCTTGAATGGATGGAAGGTAAGGACCTTCCGGGCGTTCGCGCGCTGGAAAACTGAGTTTTTATTTTACGACGGGCCTGACCGTACAGAAACAAATCGGCGGCAGGCCCTATTGTCTGAGCAATGAAAGAGGGAAAATATCATGGCTCGTATTAGTTTACGTCAGCTTCTCGACCACGCGGCCGAGAACGATTACGGCGTGCCCGCGTTTAATATCAATAATATGGAACAAGGGCTTGCCGTCATGGACGCGGCGCGCAAGGCCGAAGCCCCCGTCATCATTCAGGCCTCACGTGGCGCGCGCAACTATGCGCACGACATTATGCTGACCAAGATGATTGACGCGCTGGTGGAAATCTATCCGGAAATTCCGGTCGTCATGCATCAGGACCACGGCAATTCACCGGCGACCTGCGCCACCGCCATCCAGAACGGCTTTACGTCGGTCATGATGGACGGCTCGCTTATGGCCGATGCGAAGACGCCTGCCGATTTTGATTACAACGTCAATGTCACCCGCACGGTGGTCGATTTCGCCCATGCCTGCGGCGTGTCGGTTGAAGGCGAACTGGGGGTGCTTGGTTCGCTTGAGACCGGTATGGGCGAAGCCGAGGATGGTCACGGCGCCGAAGGCGTGCTTGATCACTCTCAGCTTCTGACCGATCCGGATCAGGCCGTGGAATTTGTCGCCAAAACCGGCGTGGATGCTCTGGCGATTGCCATGGGCACGTCGCATGGCGCCTATAAGTTCTCACGCAAGCCGGATGGTGACATTCTGGCGATGAATATCATCGAGGCCATTCACAAGCGTCTGCCAAATACGCACCTTGTGATGCACGGGTCATCTTCGGTGCCGCAGGATCTTCAGGACATCATCAACGCCTATGGCGGTGAGATGCCGCAAACCTACGGTGTGCCGGTTGAAGAACTGCAACGCGCCATCAAGACCGGCGTGCGCAAGATCAATATCGACACCGATTGCCGTATGGCCATTACCGGTGCCGTGCGTAAGTTCCTCAAGGAAAGCCCCGCTAATTTCGATCCGCGTGGCTACCTTAAGCCCGCCAAGGAAGCCATGCAGCAGGTCTGCTATGACCGCTATGTGCAGTTCGGCACCGCCGGTCAGGCCTCTAAAATCAAGGCCAAGCCTCTAGCCAGCATGGCGAAATATTACCTGTCATAAGCTACCGTTTCAGGTTTGATACATTTTTCGCGGAGTCCGAACCATCGGGCTCCGCGAAATTGTTTTCAGTGACCACCTTAAGGGCACTTTCTAACAAAATATAATATTTACAAATACTTGTATTTAAACACAGTAACTTTTCCCGCCTGCGGTATTGTGTCAATGATGACACAATAAGCTTAATTGCGACCGATTGTCACAATCAAAGATTGACATTGGGGGCCGCAATTAAGAATGAGTTTCAAATCCGCTCGTGTTGCGACGCATTATTAGAACCTCATAAGGAAAACCGATGTCCGATAAGAAATCCGCCCCCGGTGCCACGGCTGCTGGCCTCAGCCCCCGCAACCCGCTTCTGGGTGCCGCTCTGGCGGGTCTGACGGTGGCCGCTGCCTTTGGTGCCCCTGCCATGGCTGACGATATCGACTCGGATGCGACGGTGACGGTTGTCGGTCAGCGTACCGCCAGAGCCACCTCGCCCAAGGCCACGGCACCGCTTAAGGATACGCCCCAGACCGTTTCGGTCATTCCTTCCGGCGTCTTTGATCAGCAGGGCGCGCGCAACCTGACCGACGTGCTGAACAACACACCGGGCATTACGTTCAATGCCGGTGAAAACGGCTTTGCCACGGGCCTGTCTAACTTCAGCATGCGCGGTTTTGATACCTCCGGCAACATCTTCAGCGACGGCGTGCGCGATTCCGGCAGCTATAACCGCGATGCCTTTAATACCGAGCAGGTTGAGGTCTTCAAAGGCCCTGCCGGTGATAATGGCCGTGGTGGTGCCGGCGGTTACGTCAATGTCGTCACCAAGACGCCGCGCCTCGACGACTTTACGCGCGCCACGGTCAGCTACGGCTTTGACGATTATGACAGCGATGGTCGCGTACGCGCCACGCTCGATGCCAACCACAAGATTTCTGACGCCACCGCTTTGCGCCTGAACCTGTTGCTGGAAGATGGCGGCGTACCGGGACGCGCGCTGGCCTCGGTCAAGAGCTTTGGTTTCGCCCCCTCATTCACCACGGGCCTTGGCACAGACAAGCGCCTGACTCTGGCGGCACAATATGTCCGTCAGGAAGACCTGCCCGACTGGGGCCTGCCGGGTGCCTTCTTCAAGGGCACGGTCAATTATGATTCCGCCGTTGGTGGCAAAAGCCTGCGCGACGTTTCCTATGGCCTGTCGAATGATTATGACGATGTGACCTCTAATGTGCTGCTGGCCCGTTACGAGCAGACCCTGTCGCCGAATCTGGAGCTTTCGACGCAACTGCGCTGGTCGAACACAGATCGTGACGCCGTCTTCACCATGCCGTCTAATTACGCCGCTGGCACGCAGCAGGTAACGACCCTGCGTCAGGCCTATGCGCGTGAAAACCAGACCGTGTCCTGGCTGACCAACCTGTCGAGCCGTTTCAATACGGGCGCTTTGCGTCACCGCGCCAGCTTCGGCGTCGAACTGTCTGACGAGAAGGCCGTAGCCTATGCCTTCGCCACCCAGACCAACCCCGGTGGTGGTACGCAACCTGCGGCCAACCCCAACCCGAACCGTGCGGCGGCCTTTGCCAATGCGCCAACCGAGCGCAGTCGCGTGCTGGTAAGCACGCTGGCGGCCTATGCCTATGACACCGTGGAACTCTCTGAACAGTGGCAGCTCACGGGCGGCCTTCGTGTTGAGAAATACAAGGTCAAGATCGGCAGCCGTAATGCCGCCGGTGCACCTGTCAGCGCCAATGGTGTGAACATCTCTGAAACCACCTATAGCGGTCGTCTCGGTCTGGTGTACAAGCCGGTTGAAAGCACCAGCTTCTATGCTTCTTACGGCGTTTCGGCCCAGCCACCGGCGTCTTTCCTGTCGAACCCCGATATTTCCCGCGGCGGCGATAACGGCTTCCCCGGTTACAACACCGGCATGAACAGTGAAGATGCCAAGACCCAGAAATCGGTCAATTATGAAATCGGTGCCAAGTGGTCATCGGCGCAGGATAATCTCAACCTGACCGCCGCTCTGTTCCGTACCGAACGTCAGAACGTCGCCATTTCAGGTCGTCCGACTGTGACCGCGCCTACTGAACTGCTGGGCTATGGTGAGCAGATCGTTCAGGGTGTGGAGCTCGGCCTGACTGGCAAGATTACCCCGAAGTGGGATGTCTTTGCCGGCGTCCTGTGGCTTGAAAGCGAGCGTAGCCATTCAGCCGCGCTTGATCTTGGCCGTTGCCGCGCCAATCCGGCCGATTTCGGAGCCGCCAACGCAGCCGCCTGTAACGACAGCCATAAGACCAACGGCGACGAACTGGCCTTCACTCCTGAATGGTCAGGCAATGTCTGGACATCCTATAAGCTTACGGACCGGATCACCCTTGGTGGTGGCGCACGTTATGTCGGTGACTCGATCGTCGGGCGTCCGGATGATGCGGAACGTATCATTCCGAATGGCCGCAACGGCGAACTGCCCGGCTACTGGACGACTAATCTGATGGCCGAATACGATGTGAACCGTAATGTTTCGGTGCGTCTGAATGTCGATAACGTCACTGACAAGTTCTACGCACAGTCCCTGAACTGGTCTGTGCAGCGCGGCACACCGGGTGCGGCCCGTTCGGCGCTGCTGACCCTCGTTCTGCGTAAATAGGCTGTTTTCAGCTTGAACCTTAAGGGGCCGCACTGTCTTATGCAGTGCGGCCTTTTCTGACAGAAAGACACTCTCCATGCTGATTGCCATTCCTGATGTGCTTAGCCCCGAACAGGCCGCCGAGGGCTTACGTCTTCTGAAATCTGACGAATGGACTGACGGGCGCATTACGGCGGGTCATCAGGGCGCACAGGTCAAACAGAACCGGCAATTGCCGCCCGACAGCGCTATTGCCCGTCAATTGGGTGAGATCATCCTGAAGGCGCTGGGGCAAAACCCGTTATTTATGTCCGCCGCCCTGCCCCTGCACGTGCTGCCGCCGACCTTCAACCGTTATGGCGATGGCGAGACTTTCGGCAATCATGTGGACGGGGCCATGCGCTTTTTGCCCAATGGTCAGCGTATGCGCACCGATCTGTCGTGCACGCTGTTTTTCAGCCCTCCCGAAGACTATGACGGCGGCGAACTGATCATTGATGACACTTTCGGGCCACGTAGCATCAAGCTGCCGGCCGGTCACCTGATCCTCTATCCGTCCACCAGTGTGCATCAGGTAACGCCGGTGACGCGGGGTGAACGCATAAGCTCGTTTTTCTGGCTGCAAAGCATGATCCGCGACAATACCCAGCGCGGTTTGCTGTATGATATGGATGTTGCCATTCAACGGCTTGGGGCCGAAAACGGGCCAAACCACCCTGAGGTCGTGCGCCTGACCGGCGTTTATCATAATCTTTTACGCCTCTGGGGCGAGGTGTAAGAGACCTGTTGAAACGGATCGTTTTCTGGCCTGCAAAGCCGCGCCTTCTGTGCTTCCGATGCTCACGTACTTAAGTACGCTGCGCTTCGGTTCTCGAAGACACGTCTTTTCGCCACACACTCCAACCCGTTTGAAACAGCTCTCTAAATTTTCGCACCACCCCTCTTGCGGGACGCAAAATCCTTCCCAAATCATAATCACGAAGGCGCCGATACCGGGTCTTTGCGGATCGCTTCATTGCCCGAAACGGGGATGAGACCAGCGGTTCAATGATGTCATAGCGACAGCTTACGCGCTGTCCGATCTCGCTTCTGAAGGAGACTATTTTATGCGTACGCAAATCGATTTTTCCCCCCTGTACCGCAGCGCCGTTGGCTTTGACCGTCTGGCCAGCTTACTGGACAATGCCAGCCGTTCCGATAGCGCGCCCGGATGGCCGCCCTACAATATCGAACGCCTTGCCAATGCAGACGAAGCCGAAGGGGATTCCTATCGCATCGAACTGGCGGTTGCCGGTTTCCGCCCTGACCAGTTGGGCATCGAAGTGAAGGAAAACGTCCTGACCGTCACCGGTCGCAAGGACCCCGAAGACACCAACCGCACGTTCCTGCATCGCGGCCTTGCCGAACGCAGCTTTGAACGTCGCTTCCAGCTGGCCGACCATATTCGCGTCACCGAAGCCGAACTGGCTAATGGACTTCTGACCATCACCCTGACCCTTGAAGTGCCCGAAGCGCTAAAGCCGAAGCAAATCCCGATTAAGACCTCTGCGCCTGCCGCGCCGACCATTCTTGAGGCGGCAGAATAGGCTTAAGGACTGAATTATCTGCTGATACTCCCTTCGGTCGAGGGTTCAGCCAGATCCGGCCCCGTCGACCGAAAGGCTGCGTTCGGGTTACTCTCTGACCTGAGCGCGGCCCCCCTTCTCCTCCCCTGATGTACCTGAGCCTTGCAATCGCAAGGCTCTTTTTTTACGCATACACCATGTCATGCCTGGGTATTGTCAGGCCCTCTGCCTCGTCAAACAGGCGTGCATTGACCCAGACCTGCGCGTCCGTCATCACAGACCAGGTGACACAGCCGCACCCGCGACAGAAATGATGCGCGGCCTTATCCTCAGCGCGATAGATACCGACATCATCCGAGGGCTTTTGCAACTGAAACGCCTCAGGCGCATAGCAGACCCACAGCGTACCCTGCTTGCGGCACAGACTGCACTGGCACACAAAGCTGTCCTCTGGTTGATGCGTGACCGCAAAGCGCGTCGCTCCGCAATGACAACCGCCTCTGACGGATTTCGTCCTGTTCATCACAGCCCTCTGGCCTCCTTGCGAAGCCAGACCTAAACTGCAGGCATGTCAGGTTTTGTCAGCAGCGTTCGCGCATTGTTCTCGCCACTGTTTCAAAAGATGCAATCTGCGGGTCGGCAGACGCTCGGCACTCACGGTCAGATCGCGGATACGGTCAGCGCGGAAATGACGGAAGTCCTTACGCAATTCACACCAGCCGACCAGCATCCGCGTCTGGTCGAAAAAGCCCAGAACGGCGGGCCAGACGATGCGCTCGGTCACCGCTTCATTAACATCGCCATAGCACATAATGACTTTACGCTCCGAGCGTAGCGCCTGACGGATCAGTTTCAGGTGCGCGTCCTCGGCGGCTTTTACCTGCTTGTCTTCCCACGGTGGCGGCACCATAAGCCCCGTGGTTTGCAGGTTCTCGCGCATGTCTTCGGGAAGCACGGCGCTGATCTTGGCCAGTGCATTATAGGCCGCGCCCGACAAGTCGGTGTCCGAACGACCGGCCACCCAGCGGATGCCCAGCGCAATGGCTTCGATTTCATCGTGCGACAGCATAAGCGGCGGCAGCATAAATCCGGGCCTGAGCAGAAATCCGACACCGGCCTCGGCTTCGATATCGGCCCCTTGCGCGCGCAGGGCATCGATATCGCGGTAAAGCGTGCGCAGGGAAATGGTCAGTTCCTGCGCCAGCGCCTCACCGGTCACCGGATAACGATGACGGCGCAATATCTGCAACAGATCCAGAAGGCGTGCGGCCCGCGACATTGATAATCCTGCTTATACGTCTGTCCCTATCTGAACGGATTTGCGATCACTGTTAAGACCAAAAGGGGAACATGGTAAGATTATTTTTTGTTCTGACCCTTCACCTTAGGGCCATATGCCCCTATATTGAGACTGTCCGTTTCGGCGGACTATGGGGATAAACGCCCACGTAATAAGCGGACTGGACCCGGGTGCGATTCCCGGCGGCTCCACCATCTTCTCCCGCTAAGGGATACATATGGGGCCGATCAGCATCGACAGACGTGTAAAGGTGTCGCCTTCTCCCGGTTTGAGCCTCCGCGATCGGCTCAAAACTATAGTTGCGAACGATAACTTCGCTTCGGATCAAGCTCTTGCTGCGTAATGCGGCGGATCTAATCCACCTAAACTCCTAGGGCTTAAGCTCCCTAGGCGGGGCCCGGTGGGGGCCTGGCAACAGAACCCCACCACTTTCCCCAAAAGAATGTGCGGCGCCTGGCAACAGAAGCCCACCAATTTCAGACTTTAGAATGCCTGACACTTAAGATGCCTGGCGCAGGTTCTCGAAAAAGGCCTCTACCTGTGTGGTCAGTCTGTCTGACTGCACCCCCATATGGGTCGCTGAGGTATCCACCTGCACAGAAGCCGTCCGGGTTTCATTCACCGCCCCATCAAGCGTCGTTATATGTTGCGCCAGTTGCGCCGACGCATCCGACACATGCTGAATGCTGACCGCAATTTCATTGGTAGCCGTACTTTGTTCTTCCATGGCCG
>JBCEBX010000324.1:0-10999 GCA_039206455.1 Asticcacaulis sp. | reverse complement strand
GGTCTGACGAAGCTGTTGCCGCATTTTGCCTTTGTGTTCCTGCTGTTCACCATGGCCAATGTCGGTTTGCCCGGCACATCCGGTTTCGTCGGGGAAATTCTGACCATGACCGGCCTGTATCAGGTATCGACCTGGGCGGCTTTTGTGGCGGCAACGGGGGTAATCCTGTCGGCCATGTATGCCCTGACGCTCTATAAGCGCGTCATGTATGGCGAGGTGACCAATGAGGCGCTCAAAGGTCATCCTGACCTGACGGCGCGGGAAATCCTCATCTTTGTACCGCTGATTGTCGGTACGATTGCGCTGGGTGTTTATCCGGCCTTTGTCTTTGACTTTACCACCGCCAGTGTTGATGCGCTTGTTGCGCAATATCAGACACTGATCGGCGGATAGGAGCGGCCTTAATGGATTTATCTGCCTCCCTTAATCTGGCCCTTCCTGAACTGATCCTTGCGATCTCGGTTCTGGGCATAGTGGTTTACGGCGCATTGCGCGGTAATAAATCAGCCTTCACCGTTAATGCCCTGTCGGGTGCGGCCCTGATTGCAGCTGCCTTTGCGGCAGCTTTCGGCAGCCACGGTTCGGGCTTTTCCGGCTCGTTCATTTCCGATGGTGTGGCCGTTTACGCCAAGGTGTTCATCTATATTGTAGCGGTTGCGATTATCGTTCTGAGCAAGAGCTATTTTGACCGCCTGAACCAGACGAAGTTCGAGTTTCCGATCCTGATCCTGCTGGCGACGCTCGGCATGAGCATGATGGTGTCGGCGGGTGATCTGATTGCCCTTTATGTCGGCCTCGAGCTTCAGTCCCTGTCGGCCTATATCCTTGCGGCCTTCCGTCGTGACGACCCCAAGGGGTCCGAAGCCGGTCTGAAGTATTTTGTGCTTGGTTCGCTGGCGTCTGGTCTGCTGCTTTATGGCGCGTCTTTGATCTATGGTTTTACCGGTTCGATGAACTTTGAAGCTATTGCTGAGGCGCTTAAGGTCAATACCGAAGTTGGCGTGATCTTCGGTCTGGTGTTCCTGATTTCCGGTCTGGCCTTCAAGATTTCGGCGGCACCGTTCCATATGTGGACGCCGGACGTTTATGAAGGGGCGCCGACACCGGTTGTGGCCTTCTTTGCCGGTGTGCCGAAGTTTGCCGCACTGGTGCTGTTTGCCCGTGTCCTGACCGATACGTTTGCCGATCTGTACAGCCAGTGGTCACAGGTTATCCTGCTGCTGGCGACCCTGTCGTTCCTTGTGGGGGCGCTGGGTGGTCTGATGCAGAAGGACATCAAGCGTCTGCTGGCCTATTCGTCGATTGCCAATATGGGCTATGCCTTGCTGGCTCTGGCGGCCGGTACGGGCTATGGCGTTCAGGCACTGTTGCTGTTCATGGTGCTTTACACCATCGACACGACCGGCCTGTTCTCGGCGCAGATGGCGCTTAGCCGTAAGGGTGTTCCGCTGACAAGGATCGATCAGCTGGCAGGCCTGTCGAAGGTCAGCATGCCGATCACTATCGCCATTACGCTTTTGTGTTTGTCGGTTCTGGGTATGCCGCCGTTTTCAGGCTTCTGGGCCAAGGTGTTCGTCTTTGGGGCAGCCATCGAAGCGGGTCACTGGGTGTTTGCAGCCATTGGTCTTGTGGCTTCGGTTGTTGCGGCCTTCTACTATCTGCGCATCATTAAGCTGATGTGGTTTGATGGCGGGGCTGAAGAGATTGATACCGCACCGGCAGCGACAAAGTGGATTTTGTATGCCAGTGCCGCCTTTGCCTTCCCGCTGTCGGCCTTTGCCCTGATCTGGCTCTATCCGCTGGCGGAAAACGCGATCAAAAGTTTCGGACTGAATTGAGCGTTGCGTTAATTTAACCTGAGTATAACGGGGAGGGTGCTTCAGCGCTTTCCCCGTTGCTTCTTTTACGGAGGTCGGTTGGTCGATCATCCTCCCATTACGCCCTTAGAGGTATTTGTGTGTCTGGAATCAACGCAGACGGAGGCTTTGACACGCCTGACGGGCGGGGATTCAGGGCCACGCTGGATACAGGCGCGTACGCAGACGGCCGGATTGGGCCGCAAGGGACCGACCTGGCAAAGTCTGGCAGGCAATCTGTTTGCCTCATGGTATCAGGCGATTGAAATCGATTTACGGCACATGCCGCAACTGGCCTTTGTCGCGGCCTTAAGCGTGCATGATGTACTGCGGCCCGTGGTGCGTGAGGCCGCCCGCTTACGCATCAAATGGCCCAATGATGTGCTTTATGACGGGCATAAGCTCTGTGGCATACTGGTTCAGAGTGCACCTCTGGAGACAGGCCGGACGGGGGTCGTGGTCGGGATCGGTGTGAATGTGACATCAGCCCCGAGGCTTGAAGCCTATGGCACGGCTGCGGTCAATGATATCGCTCAGGCAGATGTGAGCGCTGATTTTCTGATGGCGCGCCTGAGCCATCACTTTCAGATACGTTTCATGCAGTGGCAGGGCGGGGGTTTTGGCGATATGGCCAGAGAGTGGTTCGCGGTGGCCTATGGACGCGACCAAAAGTGTATCGTCGATGAGGGCCTTATTACGGGACGTATGGCAGGTCTCAACGGGGATGGAGCTTTGCTTATAGAGACCGAATCAGGTGCCACTCAGGCGGTATCTTCGGGAACAGTGCGTTATCAGGAGGTTTCATGCTCTTAGCGATTGAACAGGGCAATACCAATACGCTGTTTGCCGTACATGACGGCGCGCACTGGGTGGCGCAATGGCGGGCAGCGACCGAATCTACGCGCACGGCCGATGAATATGCGGTCTGGCTGCATCAGTTGTTACAGATGCGTGGCATGGATTTCAGCGGGATTGATGCCTGTATTATTTCGTCGGTCGTGCCGCAGTCTTTGTTTAATTTGCGCAAGCTGGCGCAGCGCTATTTCCAGATTACGCCCTATGTTGTGGGTGACAATACCTACCTTGGGATTGAGGTGCGTATTGATAAGCCTTCCGAAGCGGGGGCTGACCGGCTTGTGAACACCATCGGGGCCTTTATCGAACATGGCGGGCCGCTGATTGTCATCGATTCAGGCACGGCGACGACCTTTGATGTTGTGGCGGCAGATGGGGCGCTTGAGGGGACCGCTATATCTCCGGGGATCAATCTGTCGGTGCAGGCCCTGCATCAGGCGGCGGCCAAGCTGCCGCGCATAGCAATTGAGAAACCGGTACACTATATTGGCAAGGACACGGTGTCTGCCATGCAGTCAGGTATCTATTGGGGCTATGTCGGCCTGATTGAATATCTGATTGACCATATCAAGGCCGAATACGGCCAGTCCATGACGGTTGTGGCAACGGGAGGCGTAGCCTCGCTGTTTTAAGGCGCAACGACAAAAATTGATCACTTTGATCCTGACCTGACCCTTAAGGGTCTTCTTGAAATCTATAAACGTACGATTGAACACAACAAAAGATGAAAAATAACAACGAACTGGTGTTTCTGCCGCTGGGTGGATCGAATGAAATCGGCATGAACCTGAATCTTTACGGGTTCGGGCCGGAGCATGACCGCAAATGGATCATCGTCGATGTCGGCGTGACCTTTGGTGATCTGACGACGCCGGGCATTGAGGTCATCGTGCCCGATCCGAAATTCCTTGAGGGCGAGGAAATTCTCGGTATCATTCTGACCCATGCGCATGAAGACCATATCGGGGCGCTGGGGTGGCTGTGGGATAAGGTCAAGGCCCCTCTCTATGCCACGCCGTTTACCGCCTTCCTGATCCGTGAAAAGCTGCGCGAAGCGGGCGTGGATGATTTCAAGCTGACCGAAGTGCCGCTGGGCGGGCATGTTGATCTGGGGCCATTCGGCATCGATTATGTGACGATTACGCACTCGATTCCTGAGCCGAACGGACTGGCGATCAAGACCCCACTGGGGACGATCCTGCATACCGGTGACTGGAAGATCGATCCTGATCCTATCACCGGCAAGCCTACGGACATCAGCACCATTACGGCGCTGGGGGACGAGGGCGTGCTGGCTATGGTCTGTGATTCGACCAATGTTTTTGTCGAAGGCCGTGCCGGTTCCGAAGCCGATGTGAAGGTGGAACTGGAAAAGCTGATCCGTACGCTGAAAAAGCGTGTGGCGGTGGCCTGTTTCGCGTCGAACGTGGCGCGGATGGATAGCGTGATCCGTGCGGCTGAGGCCTGTGGCCGTTCGGTCTGTCTGGTCGGGCGTTCGATGCACCGCATGGCGGCGGCGGCGAAGTCGGTCGGTTTCATGGCGGGTATCAACGAATTTGTCACCGAAGGCGAAGCCGCGCGCATGAAGGATCATGAGGTGCTTTATCTGTGTACCGGATCGCAAGGCGAGCCGCGTGCGGCACTGTCGCGGATTGCTGACGGCAATCATCCGCAGGTGAAGCTTAAGGAGGGCGACGCCTGTGTGTTCTCCTCACGCGTTATTCCGGGCAACGAGATCGGTATCCGTTCTCTTCAGAACCGTTTGTCTGATCTTGGGGTCGAAATCCACACCGAGAAGGATCATCCGGGGATTCACGTCTCAGGCCACCCGTGCCGCGAGGAACTGATCGAGATGTACGGCTGGGCACGACCGAAAATTGCGGTGCCGACCCATGGCGAACGTCGCCACTTACAAAAGCACGCCAGTCTGGCCGCTGAAATTGGTGTGCCGGAACAGGTGACGCCGCGCAACGGAGACATGGTGCGTCTGGCTCCGGGCAAACCTGAGATCATCGACGAGGTGCCGGCAGGTCGTTTGTTCGTCGATGGTGGCGTACTGGTGTCCGAAGCCTCGGATGCCTTGCGGGAGCGGCGTCATGCGGCACATAATGGTATGCTGTTTGTCTCGTTCGCACTCAATGCCAAGAACCAGCTGGCGTCCTATGTGGATGTGCGCGGTCTGGGGCTGGCCTTTGAGAATGATGACACCATCTCCGATCAGCTTGAGATGATGTGCGATCTGGTGGAAAAGGCCATTACCAAGTTGTCGCGTGAAGAACGTGAGGAAGACGAAACCGTCGAAATCACTGTGGCGCGTGTGCTGAAAAAAGCGGCTCAGAATATCTGGGGGCGTCGTCCGATCGTGGAAACGATTATCCTGCGCCTTTAGCAGGGCCTCAGGCCCTGCACCCCTATGCGCCGAGCCAGATGTCGTTTGCCATTATAATGGAAAGTGTCACGTGCCTCGGGTGTGACGGGTGCAGGGTCCGCGACCCTGCCCCTGCCTGCCTAGCTTTTTACCCTTACATAGCTGCCCGGGGCGTCTTCGATTGGCTTGAGCTTGCCCTTGGACGGGTCGCGGGCCGGGATCAGCTTACCCGTGCGCTCATGCAGCCACTCGGCCCAAAGCGGCCACCATGACCCCTTATGTTCGACGGCCTTTTCCAGCCATTCGCCAAAGGTTTCCGCTGGTTCGTCATTGACCCAGTGCATGTATTTCTGGGCGGCAGGCGGGTTGACCACACCGGCGATATGACCGGAACCGGCGAGCACGAACTTAACCGGGCCGCCGAACAGGCGTGAACTTTTGAACACCGATACCGGCGGCGCAATATGGTCTTCGCGGCCTGCCTGTTCAAAAATGGGGATGGTGACGTTTTTCAGGTCGATATCGACGCCTGCCAGCTTCAGAAGTCCCTGTGACAGCGCGTTTTCATTATAGAATTTACGCAGGTAATACATGTGCAGGGCCTTGGGCATACGCGTCTGGTCGGCATTCCAGCACAGAAGGTCGAACGCGGTCAGATCCTTACCCAACAGATAGTTGTTCACAAAGAACGACCACACCAGATCATTGGCGCGCAGGGCATTGAAGGTATCGGCCATGGCCGCACCGGGCAGGACGCCGCCTGCCGCATCCATCTGGCGTTCCAGTTCCTTGAGCCAGGTTTCGTTGGTGAACAACAGGAGGTCACCGGCTTCGGAGAAATCATGCTGGGCGGTGAAGAAGGTCGCTGAACTGATGCTTGTGTCGCCTTTGGCCGCCATATGGGCCAGTGCGACGCCAAGAAGGGTTCCGCCGATGCAGTAGCCGACGGCGTGGACGCTATCGGCGCCGGTCTGTTCCTTTACCTTATGGGCGGCCTGATAGATGCCGCCGAACATGTAATCCTCGAAGGTGGCGTCCTTCAGTGAAGCGTCCGGATTGATCCATGAGGTAATGAAGACGGTAAAGCCCTGATCCGTTAGCCACTTGATCAGCGAATTTTTAGGCTGAAGGTCAAGGATATAGAATTTGTTGATCCACGGCGGGAAGATGAGAATCGGTATTTCCCGCACCGTCTCCGTGGTGGGGTTGTACTGGATCAGTTCAAACAGAGGCCCGCGCCAGACGACCTTGCCTTCGGAGGTGGCGACATTCTTGCCCACCTCGAAATGCTCGTAATCGGCTTGTGAAATCTTCAGCTTGCCATTGCCGCGGGCCAGATCGTCGGCAAATTTCTGCATACCTTTGACGAGGCTCTCGCCATTGGTTTCCATAAGGGTTTGCAAAGCCGCCGGATTGGACATCAGGAAATTGGACGGCGAAAAGGCGTCGGTCACCAGCTTGGTGAAGAACTCGGCACGGCGTTTTTCAAGCGGGTCAATGTCATCGACGCTTGAAACAAGGCCGTTGATCCAGTTTGACGACAAAAGATAGGACTGACGCATCATGTCAAAGACGATGTTCTGCTCCCACATCGGGTCGGCAAAGCGCTTGTCTTTTTTCTGAGTGGTGCCGTCAGCGGCTGTTTCACCGCTTAGGGTGCGGCGGGTGACATCCGACCATAGCGACATATAACCGTTCAGCAGGTCAGCCTGCGCTTCGACGATTTTTTCTGGTCTTGAGGCCAGAGAGGTCATGACATTGGTCATGGCGGGGCCGACCTGCATTGGATCGACCGCATTGCCTGCCTGATTGAGGTCCTGTGCCTTTACGACTGCCTGAGCGAGGGCGGTTTGCGCCGTCAGGGCCGCCTTGGTAATATTGACCGAAATGTCCTCAAGCCGCCGGAACATTTCCGTGTCGAACGGGGTTGCGGATGCCGCCGCCTCTGGCTTTTCGCTACCTGTCTGTTCGTGAGCTGGCTTATCGACCGGCGGCGGGGATACAGGCGTTTCAGGTTTAGGTGTTTTGGCTTCCTGAGCTTTGCTTACTGGCTTTGGCTTTGCGATCTTTTTCACCGCGGCCTTTTTAGGAGTCGGTTTTGCTTTTGCCGCAGCCTTTGCCGACGGCTTTTCGGGTGACTTGGCTTTGGCTTCAGTCTGTGTTTCAGGCGCGGATACGGTCTTTTGGGCTGAGGGGCGTGGACGGCGGGGGCTCGGCATGACGGTCTCCTGTGAATCGCGTATCTTTGTTTAGACCAATTGAGGGGCGGGCGGCGACATTAAACGCGCATCGGGTAATCAATTCATGTCGGTCTGTGGTCACAAATGTGAACGCATTTCAGTGCAAAGCCATTTAAATGTCGCACGGCGCACTTTATGACTGTTCATCGAAGCGCTTTTTTGCTTTTGAGTAAATCATCAGGAGGGTTCTCTATGACCCGTGAGGTTTTACAACGTGCCGGAAACCGGCCGAAAATGTCGTGTCTGGCGCTTGGCCTGATGGCGGCTGGTGTGCTGGCTGCGCCGGTAATGGCCCAAGGTGGCAACCCGGGTGCGCAGGGCTATCCGCGATGGTCGGAATTTCCGCCCCTGCCGCAAAACGTCCCCAGCACCACCGTGATCAGGGCGCAGGTGAGCGATATCTATGCGCGCGAGCGTCAGTTACTGGCGCAGGTGGCGGCGATTGAGTGGGATCGCCACGATCCGGACAGCTTTTCGCTGAGCACGATTGCGCGACTTGATCCCGAACTCAGCAAGCCTGTGACGGAAAATATCCGTGACGCGGCCAATCGCTTCGCTGCCGAGCAGGCCGCGCGTGCCGTGCCGCCACCGCTGATTGACTGATACACATAATAAAAACGGGTAGAAACAATGCCAAACCGTGAGTTTACCTTAAGTCTCGATATTGTCCGCGTGGCCGAAGATGCGGCTGTGGCTGCCTATGGCGAGGTCGGTGGCGGCGATGAGAAGCGGGCCGATCAGGCCGCTGTTGACGCCATGCGCACGGCACTGAATGCGCTGAATATTGACGGCCGTATCGTGATTGGGGAAGGGGAGCGTGATGAGGCCCCTATGCTTTATATCGGCGAAAAGGTCGGTAAGGGCAAAGGGCCGGAGATCGATATCGCGCTTGATCCGCTGGAGGGCACGACCCTTGCGGCCAAGGCGCAGGCCAATGCGCTGGCGGTCATTGCCTTTGCGCCGCGTGGCGGGCTTTTGCATGCGCCGGACACCTATATGGACAAGCTGGCGATAGGCCCGGGCTATGCCGCGGATGTGGTCGATCTCGATGCCAGCCCTGAAGACAATGTGCAGGCTCTGGCGAAGGCCAAGGGCGTCAAGGTCAATGAGATTGTCGCCTGTGTGCTCGATCGACCGCGTCACGAAGGTATTATTGCCTCGCTGCGTAAGGCCGGGGCACGGGTGCATCTGATTACTGATGGTGATGTGGCGGGTGTCATTCACACGGCGCAGCCGGAAACCGGCATTGATATCTATCTGGGACAGGGCGGGGCGCCTGAAGGGGTTCTGGCCTGTGCGGCGCTGAAATCGGTCGGCGGTCAGTTTCAGGGGCGGCTGGTTTTTAAGCGCGATGAAGAACGCAAACGCGCCGAGCGGCTTGGTCTGACGGATTTTGATCGCAAATACGACCTGAATGATCTGGTTAGTGGTGACGCTGTGTTCGTGGCGACCGGCGTAACTAACGGCGCCTTGTTGCGCGGGGTGCAAAAGGAAGTGGCGACCGGCGGGGATATCTATGTCACTACCGAAAGCCTTGTGCTTGACTCGCGCACACGCACCAGCCGCAAGATACATACCCGCCGTCCGCTGGTGTGGTAATGGCCGATACGCAAACACCACAAGCCTTTCTTGGGGTTGAAGCCTCGGTATCGGGCCGTTCCTGGGCGGCGCGCGGTACTAACCCGCGTCACCTTCAGGATATCACCCAGCAACTTAGTCTTAAAAATGTAGTGCCGGACGCCTATGCCGATCCGGTCGCCCGTTCGATTGCCGGACGCGGCATAACACCGGAAACGCTGGAGCATTATCTTAAGCCGACCCTGAAGGCTCTGTTTCCTGAACCGGACAGTTTTCTGGATATGCAGCCGTTGGTGGAGGCTATCCTTCAGGCGCTTGTGGCGCGGCGCAAGGCCTATGTCTTTGCCGATTATGATGTCGATGGGGCCACAAGCGCGGCGCAACTGGTGCGCTGGTTCCGGCATATGGGCCATGAACTGGATGTCTATGTGCCCGACCGTATTCTTGAGGGTTACGGGCCGTCGGAAAAGGCCTTTGACCGGTTGAAGGCCGA
Organism: Asticcacaulis sp.; assembly: GCA_039206455.1. Lineage (GTDB taxonomy): Bacteria > Pseudomonadota > Alphaproteobacteria > Caulobacterales > Caulobacteraceae > Asticcacaulis. The sequence continues at coordinate 1,609 of JBCEBX010000324.1, read as the reverse complement.
AGGGGCGGAACTGGTTATCACGGTGGATTGCGGTGCTTCGGCCCATAAGGCGCTGGATTATGCCGCGTCAATCGGTCTTGAGGTCGTGGTCATAGACCATCACCTGATGCGCGAAGACCCGCCGAAATGCCGGGCGGTTGTTAATCCGAACAGGCCCGGGTGTACATCGGGGCAGGGTAATCTGGCGGCGGCGGGCGTGGTGTTCGTTGTGCTGGCGGCGCTTAATCGTGAAGCGGAAAAACGCGGCCTGTTTGCCGACCGCCCCAAGCCCGATCTGACGCAGTGGCTTGATCTTGGGGCGCTGGGGGCGATATGCGATGTCACGGCGCTGACGGGGTTTAACCGGGCGCTGGCGACACAGGGCCTTAGGGTCATGTCGCGCCTTGAGAACAAGGGCATCAAGGCCCTGATGCAGGTGGCCGGCCTGAGTGATCCGCAAAAGACACCGCAACTGATGAGCGTGTTCCACTCGGGCTTTGTGCTGGGGCCACGCATTAATGCGGGCGGGCGTATCGGGCGGGCTGATCTCGGGGTCAGACTTTTGTCTACCGAAGATGAGGCTGAAGCGCTGGAGCTGGCGCAGGAACTGAATGAGCTGAACCAGACGCGACGTGATGTGGAAACCGCCGTACTTGAGCAGGCGGTGGCACTGGCTGAAGCGCGCAAGCTATGGCCGACAGATGATCCGGTGATCGTGGTGTCGCACGAAGACTGGCATCCGGGGGTTATCGGTATTGTCGCGGGGCGTTTGCGTGAACGCTGGCGCAAGCCGGTCATCGTGATTGGCATTGATCCGGTCAGCGGCGTGGGTAAGGGATCCGGGCGTTCGCAGACCGGTATAAATTTCGGGCAGGCGATCGGGGCGGCCTATGAGGCGGGTATCCTTATGGCCGGTGGCGGACATGCCATGGCCGCGGGCCTGAGTGTGAGTCGGGATCGTATTGATGAGCTGCGCGGGTTTCTGAATGACTACGTGTCATCGCGGACGTCCGAAGAAGACCGTCGCGAGCGGCTTGAGATCGATGCGGCCTTAAGTGGAGCCAGCGCAACGCGTGACCTGCTCAATCATTTTGAGGTCATGGCCCCGTTCGGTCAGGGAAACCCTGAGCCGGTATTTGCTTTGCCCAATATGCGGGTGGGCTATGCCTCGGCGCTCAAGGGCGGGCATGTACGCTGTGAACTTGTGGACGAGCAGGGGCGTAAAATAAAGGCCATGGCCTGGCGGGCCGAGGATACGCCCGTTGGTCAGGCCCTGTTGCGTCCGGCCGGTGCCGTACATGTTGTCGGCAGGCTTAAGGCCGATGATTATATGGGGCGGAGCGGTGTGCAGTTTGAAATTGAGGATATTGCCCATATATTCACAAGCTAGGGCACTAAAGGTGAAAATAGCGCTTGCATCACTGATTTTGTGAGGCTATCTAGCGCACCTCTTAAGTGCGGTCCCTTCGTCTATCGGTTAGGACGTCAGGTTTTCAACCTGAAAAGAGGGGTTCGATTCCCCTAGGGACTGCCAAAGAGATTTTACATAAGCCGCTGAATCAAGCTGGCTATGACCTTAAGTGCGGTCCCTTCGTCTATCGGTTAGGACGTCAGGTTTTCAACCTGAAAA
>JBCEBX010000323.1:0-2755 GCA_039206455.1 Asticcacaulis sp. | reverse complement strand
CGCCAACTGGGCGGCATCGGCCTATGCGCCAGCCAGCCTTCTGGTCGCCGCCCTCCTGCATCAGGGCATCGCCACCCGTCCGTGGGCGAAATGGGGGGTGCGCTTAAGTGCCGTTTTTCAGCTTTTTGTGCTGATTATCTTCATGTTAGCAGCCATTTCCCCCACCCTCACCCGCACCTTTGGCCTTGATAATGTCTTCAAACGCGCCCGTGGCTGGGAAGCGACGACCTTTGCCGTTATCGAACAGGCCACCACCGGCCCACGCCCGACCGCCATAGCCGTCGATAACCGCAACATCTATAATGCCCTTGCCTATTATGGCCGTGACTGGTTTGCCGCCAATCCGGATGTGCCACTTAAGGCCTGGGTACGTGAAGCCCAACCGAAATCGCAGGCCGAAACCGAAACGCCCCTGACCGAAGCCACGGGCAGCAACGTGCTGATCCTGTCCTATGTTCCGCGCTTTGAACCAGAAATCCGCGCCGATTTCCAAGCATCTGACCCTGCCCGCTCGCTGAAAATCGCGCTGGATCATAAACGCACCCGTGACTTCAGCCTGTTCTACGCCCGCGGCTTTCAGCCCGTGCCGCGTGAGGGGCGACAGGCCGATAATACTGCCGCGGATGATTAAAGGCTAAGGCACGCCTTTAAGGGCGACTTGCGTCCGGCTTACAGGTGTTTTCCTATATAAATTGAGGCGTTATTCGCATCGATTTAGTAAATGCCGCGGTGTCCATATTTAATTTTTATTTTCGCCGCTTTACCACTTTCCCTCTATCAGCCGACAGCCTAGTCTGGCGTACACGGCCATCAACTGAGGAAACCAATGATCGAGAAGAAGAACACGATTCTGGTCGTCGACGACGAAGACGAAATCCGCAAAATGCTTAACATTTTCCTTGATGTTGCTGACTTCAAGGTAGTCGAAAGTGAAAACGGAAAGCAGGCCATCCGCCTGTCGGCTTCGGTAAAACCTGACCTGATCCTGCTTGATCTCGGTCTGCCGGATATTGACGGTAAGGAAGTCATTTCCACCATTCGTCAGTGGTCTAATGTGCCAATCATCGTCCTGACCGCGCGTGCCGAAGATATGGACGCCGCCCCTGCCCTTAATCTGGGTGCGGACGATTATGTCACCAAGCCGTTCAGCGCCGAGGTGCTTCTGGCGCGCATTAATGCCAACCTGCGCAAATCCGTCGTCAAGGAAGTCGGCGAACCTGATGTCGTCAATGGCCCGATCCGTATGGATCTGGTGCGCCACGAAGTCTTTATCGACGACCAGAAAGTCCCCTTTACGCCTAAGGAATACGACCTGCTGCGTTATTTCCTTGTCAATCGCGGGCGTATGCTGACCCACAAGCAGATTCTCAAAGAAGTCTGGGGCCCGGCCCATGTCGACGATACGCAATATCTGCGCGTTTATATTGGTCAGGTCCGTGAAAAGCTTGAGGTCAAGGAAGGCCTGAGCAAGTCCATCGTGTCTGAATCCGGCATCGGTTACCGTATGGAAGTCGTCGCGTAGCGCTTTTACAATTTCTTTGCCAGAAGCCGCAAAAGGCGCTTTTGCATCCTTATCCCTGAGAAGGCAACCTACAGATAATTCAGTGACTTAAACCCCACAAAGGAGCATGTGCTATGCTGAACTGGATTATCACCTTCTTCATACTGGCGGTTCTGGCGGCCCTGCTCGGTTTTACCGGCCTGGCAGGCACCTTTGCCGAAATTGCCAAATTCATTGCGGTCGTCTTTGTCGTGCTATTCGTAGCCGGACTGGTGTACCGTATGGTGACAGGACAAAAGGCCGGCCCTCCCGTCTGACCCGCTTTGTTCATCACCCTTATTCCGCCTCCGTTTCATATGAATCGGAGGCGGAACTATTTTCAGGCTACGTTTTTACGCTTCAGTCGACGCGGTAACTGGCGCAGACGCGTCCAGAGCTTTTTCTTTTCCGGTAAGGGGAAAGGTTCCAGATTACGGATAAACTCCTCCGCACAGGCCCGCCAGCTGAATTTCTCCGCATGGCGGCGCACGTGACCGCGATCAAGCTTCAGCGCTTCGGTAATGGCCTTTGACAGGTCCTCATCAATTACCCCTGCACCGGTGCCCGGAATGAGGTCAATCGGCCCGTGCGCCGGAAAGGCCGCGACCGGCGTGCCACAGGCCATGGCCTCAAGGATCACCAAACCGAACGTATCGGTAAGCGACGGGAAGACAAAGACATCTGAATCGGCATATGAACGCGCCAGTTCGTCACCAAAGCGCGGGCCGGTAAACACCACGTCCGGATATTTGGCCTTAAGCTCCTCAAGCTGCGGCCCCTTGCCCACAACCACCTTGGTGCCGGGCAGATCAAGCGACAGAAAGGCTTCGATATTTTTCTCAATCGCCACACGCCCTATATAGGTCATGATCGGACGCGGCAGATCGGTGAATATCGGCTCAAGATCAGGCCGGAACATCTCTGTATCGACACCCCGTGTCCAGGGCGATATGTTTTTAAATCCGCGCGACTCAAGGTCCTTCTGAAGCGTCGGTGTTGCCACCATCACCCGCCCCGAAGGTTTATGGAACCAGCGCATATAGGCATAGCCGACCCCGATAGGAATCGGCAGACGCGCCGACACATATTCAGGGAATTTGGTATGATACGAGGTGGTGAACGGCATTTTCCATTCCAGACACACCCGACGCGCCGCCATGCCGACAAAGGCTTCGGTGGCGTTATGCACCGCATCCGGCTCATAGTCCTGAATGA
>JBCEBX010000322.1:9472-11090 GCA_039206455.1 Asticcacaulis sp. | reverse complement strand
GGCGCAGAAATTCAAACCGCGCACGGTCATCTTCGATAAGGATCGCGGGGCGGAGATTTTTGTGCGCGCCATCGACGGCCACTATGACACTTTGCGTGCGGGTGAGCCTTCCGGATTTAATCCCCTCCAGTTGCCGGATTCCCCCGCAAACCGCGCTTTTTTGCGCAGTTTTATCGCTCAACTGGTACATAAACCCGACCAGCCCCTGAGCGCCGAAGAAGAGGCGATTATCGCCGAAGCCGTTGAATCCAATTACGAACAGGACCCACAATATCGCCGCCTGCGTTATTTCCGCGAACTGCTTGGGGGGATACGCAGACCCACGCACGGGGATCTGGCCGCACGGCTTTCCGCCTGGACAGGCGACGGGGATAAGGCCTGGCTGTTCGACAACGCCACCGACCGGCTGGACATGAATGCCCGCACGCTGGGCTTCGATATGACCCAGCTGCTCAATGATCCGGTTTTGCGCACGCCGTGCATGCTCTATCTCTTCCATCGCGTTGAGGAAGGCCTCGATGGCACGCCGACAATTCTGATCATCGACGAAGGCTGGAAGGCGCTCGATGATGAGGTGTTCGCCGCCGCCATTCGTAACTGGATGAAGACCCTGCGTAAGCGCAACGCCATTCTGGGCTTTGGCACGCAGTCAGCGCGCGATGCCCTCGACAGCCGTATTTCGACGGCGATTATCGAACAGTCGGCAACCCAGATTTTCATGCCTAATCCCCGCGCCCAGTTCGAAGACTATTGCGAAGGCTTTGGCCTGACCGAGCATGAGCTGGAACTTATCCGCGCCCTTCCGGCCCATTCGCGTGCCTTCCTCGTCAAGCATGGCAACCACAGCGTTGTCGCCCGTCTTGACCTGTCGGCACAGCCGGATGTGATTACGCTCCTGTCGGGCCGTGAAGCCACCGTGCGTCATCTCGATGAGCTTCGGGCGCAATATGGCGATCATCCGTCACAGTGGTGGCAGCCTCTGGTCGGTTATCCCTATCCGGGTGAACCTCTGGCCTCTGAGAAGGCGGCTTCATGAGCACCTGCCCGCCGATCACACTTGTAGGCGAAACCTCGGTTTCAGGCTCCTTGCGGGCCATGGATTGCCAGATCGGTGAGGCCGTAGCCACCGGCTATAATCGTCTGTTCGGCGCGGGCGGGGCCTTCAGCTATGCCCTGACCCTGTTGCTGATCATCTATGTCGCGCTTCTGGCCTATGGCTTCCTGACCGGACGTACGCGTCTGACCCTGCCGATGATGTCGCCGCGCATCCTGACCATGGTGCTGGTGCTGGTTTTCGTCTCGTTCTGGCCCTTTTACAATGCGATTTTCTACGGGCTTCTGATGGGCGGGCCGGATCAGATTGCTGCCGCGCTTCTGGGGCAAAAAGGCAGTGCAATCATGAACTTCGCCGAACGGCTCGATGCCCTGTTCGTGCGCTTTGCCGAAATTGCCCAAAGCCTTGAGACGGTACAAAATCAGGCGGACGGCCAGCAGACCGGTTTCCTCGCCGCCAAATCCATGCCGGTCACGCTTTTCTGGCTCAGCGGCCTGTTTTTGCTGTTCTCGACGCTTGGGGTGCTGATCCTGTCGCGCATGGTGCTGAATCTGCTTCTGATAT
>JBCEBX010000322.1:4617-9462 GCA_039206455.1 Asticcacaulis sp. | reverse complement strand
TTCTGATATTGGGGCCGATCTTTATCGTCATGGCCCTGTTCGGTCAGACACGTGGCCTGTTTAATGGCTGGCTCAGAACCAGCGTGGTCTTTGCCCTGGCCCCCATGCTGGCAGTGCTGGGGGGGACGACCGCCTTAAGCCTGTTTATCCCCCTGATCGATTTCATTGCCGAAGACCCGATGCGTTCGGTGCGTATGGTGCAGCCGATGGTTATCCTCTTTATGGGGTCGCTGATCTATGCCGCTTTTTTAGCGGTGCTGATGTGGGTCGCCGGGTCGCTGGTGCGCGACTGGCAGGCGGCGTTGCGTGACAAAACAAGCTCCGACCGCCAGACGCAGGAGGCGCAAACCCTGTCGGCCTTTGTCGCCGCCGGTCAGGCCAGCCAAACCGTCGCTGCGGCTTCCGAAGGCAGCACCGACCGCCGCAGCGACACGCTGGTCACGGCGATCGACCGCGAAAACGCCAGCGCGGCTTCACGCGAAACCGGTGAACGCCTCGTCTTTACCGAAGGCGGCACGGCACCGGCCACCGCCACACCCCGCCGCACTCAGGGACTGGGACAACGTTTCCGCTCTGCCAACCGCCCCGCCACAACCACCGTCACCAAACCTTTAAGCAGTTCATGATGAAATCTTCCTCTTTTATCGTCACCGGTTTGTGTGCCGCCGGGCTTTTGGCCTTGCCGCTACAGGCGTTTGCCGAGCCGCGTATCCGCACGGTTGAACATAACGAAGGGGCGGTGGTGCGCCTTGAGGCCTGCGTCAATTTTCAGACCATGGTCACCTTTGGCGCCGGTGAGCGTGTGGAAAATATCGGTCTGGGCGATGCCTCACAATGGCAGGTCGCGCCGAACAAACGCGGTGATCTTCTGTTCCTGAAACCGACCTCAGCCAACGCCTTTTCCAATATGAGCGTAGTCACTGACCGGCACCGCTATAATTTCGAACTGCGCACCGCCTCAAATGCGGCCTGTCGGCGGGGCGATGTCGTCTATGACCTGCGCTTTACCTATAAGGATGAACCGGTTGATCTGACGGCGCTACAAAGTCTGGCCGCCCCCGTCGATCCCGAAGGTGATCTGCCGCTGCCGGAAAAACGTAATTCAAGCTACACCTATTCCGGCCAGAAAGAACTGGTGCCGCTCAGGGTGTTTGATGACGGCACCTCGACCTATTTTCTATGGGCCGAAGGCGTGGCCGCACCGGCGGTCTATGCCGTGACGTCAGGTAATACCGAAAGCCTGATCAACTATGCCAATCGCGGCGACTATATGGTTGCCGATGTGGTGGCGCGCGCCTTTACGCTCCGCAGCGGCGATCAGACGGCGGTACTTTATAATGATGCCTTCATCGTGCCCTCACTCGATGCCCTGTCACCACAACCGCGCGCGCCGCGCCCCGGTGATCCGGTCGCCGATGGTGAAAAGCTCGGTACAGCCAAGGCGAAGAAGTCATGGTTCGGAGGGCGTAACTGATGCTGGGCAAGGATAAAACCGGTTCAGACCCGCGCCGCGACCTGCCGCCCGAAGCGCTTGAAGCCGCCTCGGTCAATGCCATGCCTGCCGTGGCCAAATCCTCAACCATGGGCGACAGTCTGGGTCTGGCCGCAGGCGTTCTTGGGGCCTGTGTGCTGGGCGGGATAACGCTCTTTAGTATGTCCGGCAATCGCCAGCCGCCGCCACCGGCAGCCCCTGTCGCTGTGGCCCCCGCGCCTGCCGCACCGGACGGGACTATGGATTTTCCGGCAACCCCTCTGCCCGAAGGTGAGGCCCTGCCGCCGCAGCCCTTACCACCACAGCCCATGCCCCCTGAATCGCCGTCTCGTGCCGAGGGTGTGGCGGGTGGTTCCAATGCAGCGGTGATGGTGTTTGATAATTCCATTCCCATTCAACTGGCACCTGATGGCACACCGGTGGCCGCTGCCGCGACGGGCGGTAACGCCCCGATGCTGACCGGTGATGAGCTGTTCTTCTCAAGCCAGACCTCGAACCTGTCCAACCGCGCCAGCCGCATGGAAAACCCGTCCGAAACCCTGCCGCAAGGGGCAATCATTCCGGCGGTCCTTGAGACGGCGCTGAACTCCGATCTGCCGGGTTATGCACGGGCGCTGGTGACACGCGATGTCCGCAGCTTTGACGGCAAGACCGTACTTATCCCGCGCGGCAGCCGCCTGATCGGGCAATACAAAAGCGGCCTGTCACTGGGCGTGACCCGCGCCTTCGTCATCTGGAACCGCGTCATCCGGCCCGATGGCGTCTCGGTACAACTGGGGTCTCCGGCGACGGATGATATGGGGCAGGCGGGCTTGTCAGGCTCGGTCGATACCCATTTTGCCAAGCGTTTCGGCTCGGCCATACTGATGTCGGTGATCAATGGCGTCGTGGCCTCCGGCGGCTCGCGCAACAACACGATCGTCATTGGCTCCTCAAGCGATGCGACCAATGCCGCGACCTCGGCCTTGCAGGAAAATATGCGCATCCCGCCGACTATCAAGGTCGCGCAGGGCACGCCGGTTCAGGTCTTCGTCGCCCGCGACCTTGATTTCGCGGTGGCGGACTGATGACCGAATATGCTCCTTCAGGCCGCGACGGCGGCTCGGCGATAAGCGTGAGCGCAAACCTATGACCGTGCCCATAGAAGGCGTATATCTCAAGACGTGGCTCAAGCCGTTCGCGCACTGGCTTGAGCGCGAGGATGTAACGGAAATTCTCGTCAACCGAACCGGTGAGATGTGGGTCGAAATCTCCGGCCAGCCGCAGATGAAACGGGTCGAGGCCCCTGAGGTCGATGACGTCCTTCTGGGGCGTCTGGCGGCACAGATTGCCCGCCTGACCCATCAGGGCATAAGCCGTGAAACCCCGCTTTTGTCCGCCAGCCTCCCCGGCGGTGAGCGCGTGCAACTGGCAGGGCCGCCCGCCACGCGTAAGCACTGGGCACTGGCCATCCGCCGTCATGTGATGGTTGATCTCGACCTGTCCGCCTATGATCGCGGCCCGATCATCCCCGTACCAGCGATAAACCGCGAAGAAGACCTTGACTATGCCCGCCGTGAGCCGGTGAAGTTCCTCACCGAAGCCGTCGCCGCGCGCAAGACCATCCTGATTTCCGGTGGCACCTCGTCGGGGAAGACGACCTTTCTCAATGCGCTTCTGAAAACCGTGCCGCGGCATGAACGCATCATCATGGTCGAGGACACGCCGGAAATTGCCTGTCCGCATGAAAACGCGCTGGGGCTGGTGGCCGTCAAGGGCGACACCGGCGAAGCGCGGGTGACTATCAATGACCTGTTGCAGGCCAGTCTCCGTCTGCGTCCTGACCGCATCATTGTTGGGGAAATCAGGGGCGAAGAGGCGACCACCTTCCTGCGCGCCATTAACACCGGCCATCCGGGGTCTTTTACCACGGTGCACGCCAATACGCCTCAGGGGGCGCTGGAACAGATCGCCCTGATGGTCATGCAGTCGGGCACCCAGCTAACTCGCCGCGAGACCCTTGCCTATGCCTCATCACTGATTGATGTTGTGGTGCAGTTATCGCGTCATGGCGGCGAACGGGTCATCAGCGATATCGCCTTCCCGCAACTGGATTAAGTCTTCTTCTGCATCGGCTGACAGATAACGATCTTGAACGGGATGTTCTTCGCCTCGCACTCGGCGCGGGTCAGGGGGTAATGATAGGTCAGGGGGCTTAGCCACAGAAAGCACAACCCTATGCCGACACACAGGCCTCCAAGGACATAATCCTTCTGCTTCTCAAATGCGGCAAACCGCCCCTTAAGCACCTGCCAGATCAGCGGCAACAACATGTAGCTTAAGATCAGGCCGGTAAAATAATGATAGATATACATGACCCGCTGCGTGCCCAGCCAGATATGCAGCCCCATAAAGATGACATACATCCCAAAGACGGCCGCCATCATGTCCATCTCACGCGTCTCAAGCCACGGACGCGACCGATAAAACCTGAGGCCCAGCAACACTGCCGCCGCCCCAAGCGCCAGTAGCCCCAACGTCCAGCTTAAAATGTTACCCACCATCTGCACATAGCTGGTCTGGCCGCCGCTGGAATCCCAGCGGTAATTGATGATCTTTGACATCACCGGCCAGGCCGCTGGACGCGAGCCGTTTTTCTCGGTCTTCACGATACCGGTAAAGTCGTACTTCATATAGGCGTAATAGCCCTTGGTGGCATCGATCATCACCGTAACACTCAAGGGTTCGCGCCCCTCAAGCCAGCCAATATAGGCCTCACTCATATAGGCCTTGTCGCGTCTGCCGGACTCAGACGCAAAATCAGGTGCCTTTGGGTTGATCAGGGTATGGAGCGTAAACACCGCCACGGCTACGGCGGCAAAAGATGCGACCATCACCGCACCTTTCATCAGGCCGTCACCGACGACCTTTGGCAATGACTTGCCCGCCCTGAGCATGTCCCTCAACACCGTCAGTCCGGGCAGCACCAGCAGCACCAGCGTATTGACCTTGACCATGAACGACAGACCGATCAGCACCCCAAACAGGGCCACAGACTTCAGCCCGTCATGCTTTTTGTCGTCAAAGGCCCTGAGCCACACCAAAATCCCCGCCAGGGCAAAGGTAATCTGAAACGGATCCAGATGCGCCGCCCGAAAATGCACAATGAAGGCGTTTTCAAAAACATATAACAGACTGAAAATAAACGCCGAAAAGGCCTCACGCGTCAGGGTCAGGCAGATAAGATAAAACAATATCGCACCGGCCACCCCGAACAGGGCCCCCATCAGGCGGATACCGGCAAAGCTGTAACCTTTGGGGATTTCGCGCGTGTCTATCTTGGGCTCGGCAAGGCTTGGCTGTTCGTGCATGTG
>JBCEBX010000322.1:3311-4607 GCA_039206455.1 Asticcacaulis sp. | reverse complement strand
GCCTTCGGCGATCTTCTTGACCCGTGCGACCTCATGGGCATCGATATGCTTGTTATCATTCAGGATTACCCGTCCCGTGACCATCAGCATGAAGCCCAGCGGCGGGTGCGAGGCATACTGCGCCGTCTGTTCCTCATAGCGCTGGGCGGCGGTGACGTAATAGCTTTCGTCCCAGAACGCCTTGTTGGGATCATTGAGATCGCGCATGAAATTAAACAGCGCCAGTACCAGCACCAGCGCGCCCAGACCCCAGCGCAGGGCGCGATCGGTCATTAACGGTTTGAGGCGCATATTTAACTGTGTGATCAGGCGTTCGGACATAGGGCCGTAAAATCGAGGATATGAAAATTATCCTCTCTTATGGCCTGATCGCCCGATGGGTCAAAGTGAATTATTTATCACTCCAGACCCCAAGCTCATTGCCGGACGGATCAGAAAACTGAAAGCGCCGCCCGCCGGGAAAATCAAAAATATCATGCGTCAGGACGCCACCGGCCTTAATCACGGCCTCACGGCTTTGCTCAAGGTTGTCGCTATACAGGATCACCAGCGGTTTGGGCGTCGCATGCGTCACATCGGCGTCGAACCCGCCATCCAGACCCGCCTCACTAAGGGCGGTGTAGGTCGGGCCATAATCAACAAAGCCCCAGCCAAAGGCCTGAGCGTAAAATTCACGCACCGGCCCCAGATCACCGGCAGGCCATTCGATGTAGTCAATCTTGTGATGAGTGCTCATATCAGGCTCCAGATGCTGACCGTTTTTGTGGGGCTGTCCTCAATTGTGGTCTGAGTGGCGACCTCATAGTGCGCTTCACGCCTTAAGCCTTCGCGCGGCAGATAGCTACGGTGCGGGTCACCCAGAAAGATGGCAATATGCTTATCGTGTGCACGACGTAAAAATGTCAGCATGGCGGTGCTCATGCCCTTTTCATAGAAGATATCCCCCGCCAGTATGACATCGACCTCAGGCACATCGCCGGACAGAAGGTCAGAACCGTCAAAGCGCAAAGTCACGCCGTTCAGCTCGGCATTGAGCGCACAGGCCGCCTCCGCGAACGGATCAATATCATTGACTTTTACCTCGGCGGCACCACACCTGGCGGCAACAATGCCGACCAGTCCTGACCCGCAGGCCAGATCAAGCACGCGCTTACCCCTGACGATATGCGGATTATCCTGAATATAAAGCCCCAGACCCTGACCGCCTGCCCAGGCAAAGGCCCAGAAAGGCGGCGGCAGATTATGGGCCTCAAGTTCGGCTTCGGTCATCTGCCACAGGCCGGTGACCTCACTGGC
>JBCEBX010000322.1:0-3301 GCA_039206455.1 Asticcacaulis sp. | reverse complement strand
GCTCACCTCTACGCCGCACCGACTCACGCCCGCCCCGGACCTGCGACGCTACCTTCTCCAGATCTACTAATGGGCGCCCGAGCCAACCCTCCAAAACGCTCCCAAACCGGTACCGGCAAGGCCTCGGTATGATGACGAATAAAGGTCTCGCGCCTATCAGCCCGCATTATCTTTGGTCACTGGCGGCACGGCCTCTCCGGCGAAATTGGCGCGATAATCAGGCGCAATCACCTCACGCAGCAGGTTTTGCGGGATGCGTATCTGATAGGCGCCTTCGGCATAGGGGCCCACATCATAGGGGGCGTAAAGCGCTTCAACCGCCCCGAATTTCTCGGGTGTTGTTGACGGGATCAGGATGATCCGGCTTTCAAGCAATTTCGGGCAAGGGAAGCCGGAGGGGTTCTGACGTGTCGGCGTTTCGTTGCGGCGCGACCGTTCGACCTCAATCTGCGTACAGAGATAGGTATCCACCGCCTTGAAATCGGCATTGGGAACGAACAGGGCCGCGGAATCGAGTGGCTGATTGTCCGTCTTGTTCCACAAAATGGTCTGGAAGTTCATATTGCCGTGCGCGCCGCCACTAAACTCCATATGCTCGGCATAAAACGAGGCCAGTTGCGGGCTTTCACCGCTCAAATGCCAGACGGTCGTGCGGAAATAGGGAGGTGAGTCAAAGCCTTCGCTCTTAAGGTCAGCGCGGGTTTTGGTGGCATTCTCAACGAAGGCCTTAAGCTCGGTTTCGGTTTCGCTATAAAGGGTTTCATGCAGGGCCGGAAAGCGTCGGAAATCCTCAGGCAGGGTCAGGCTGACCTCGGCATTTTCATCCCCGTGACTATAGCTCAGGGGCAGGGTGCTTGTCGCGGGGGCTTCGTCTTTCGGTTTTGAGCAGGAAACGACACCGGTCATCAAAAGACCGGTCGCCATCAGCGTAGATATAAGTTTAGGGGTGATGCGCATGTTTATACTCCCTGATGACCCAGAATAATGGCTATGGCCCAGATCAGGCCGGTAAGGCCACTGGCCTTGAAACGTTTCAGCGCACCGGCACCATCGGCTGTATCCAGTGTCGCCACCAGACGCCACAGATGCACCGCTACCCCTGCCAGCCCAATATAGAACAGGGGCGACAGGCCACCGAGATAGGCGCTTAATCCGGTAAGGGCGACGGCAATGGCATAACAGATGCCGACCCCAAGATGCACCTTGTCCCCCATAATACGGGCGCTGGACTTGACACCGATCAGGGCGTCATCTTCACGATCCTGCAAGGCGTAGATGGTGTCATAACCGATGGTCCAGAAGATCAGGCCGCTGTAAAATATCATGGCGGCGACCGTGATATGTCCGGTAATCGCCGCATAGCCCATCGGAAAGCCCCAGTTAAAGGTCAGGCCAAGCCAGGCCTGCGGCCACCAGGTGATGCGCTTCATGAACGGATAGGCGGCCACCAGTCCCAGCGACGCGAACCCGAGCCAGATAGCCGTAGTACCCAACTGAATGAGGATCAGGAAACTGATAAGCGAACAGGCGACAATAAAGGCAGCGGCCTGTTTGACGCTGATCTGACCGGAGGGAATCGGCCTCAGGCGCGTGCGGGCGACCTTAAGGTCTATATCGCGGTCAACAATATCATTATAGGCGCAACCGGCGGCGCGCATCAGGGCGGCACCTATCAGGAACAGCACCAGCTTATAGGCCAACTCCCATGACGGTGTCCTTGCACCATAAAGCAGCCCCATCATACCCGGCAAAAACAGGAGCCAGATACCGGCAGGACGATCAAAGCGCCCCAGCCGCAGCCACGGGCGCACAGAGGCGGGCGCATAGGCGTCAACCCAGTTCTTTCGGGCTGCATCAGGTAAGGACAGGGGATCGGATTCGCTCATAATGCCTTGATGAACCGGCCCGCATCAAAAGTCGAGTAGGATCAGGTCTTTTTGGAATCAGGCGCGTTTTAACTGCCGGATCTGTGCCGCCGGTACAATGCGCGCAAAGGGCGTCAGGCCAAACAGCGTATATTCCATACCGGTTTCCAGACGATCCCCGCGGCGAGGCCTGCGCAGCAGTAGGTCTTCGTCAGGCGTCACGACATAGAGGCCTTCGGGCGCATAGACCAGCACACGGCTGTCGCCGCGTCTGATGCCTTCTGACCATAGTTTTAGCTGATCATAATAGGGTTCGCGTCGCCAGTGGTTCGGGCGCTGAGGATCAACATCGACACACAGGCTGTTGCCTTCGGCCTCAAAGCGCATGACAAAACCGGCGGTATCCGGTCGCCACATACCGTTCAGGTCATCATGCTTAAGCCACAGGCACTTAAAATCCTGACAGCTTTCGGGATGCAGGCCCCAAATGCCGCAACCACCGTCATGTTTTGTGTGCTGGCAGGTCTGTCCGGCCTTTTTGCCCATGTCAGGGGTGTCGTACACCGTGCAGCACAGATTGCATTCACCGCACACTTTCAATGCGGCCCTTGAACGGGGGGGATGCAGAGGGGCTTCGGTCATCACGGCAAACTTAACTTGGAACCTTTTGTTCATCGCCCGCTGTTCTCAGCAGGACACAGTCGCGCCATGATGGTTAAACAGAGTCAAGAAAGCGTTACCAAACAAGGTTAACGCCCATTAAACCCTCTATTTGAACAGGGTTTTATTACCGGCAATGACCTCGTCATAACTGAAGACCACCTCAGGGTCAGGCGGTTCCGGCGTCTGGCTGTAGGACGGGCAGCCAATGGCCGTCAGTATGTGCCGGATGATATTTTCCCGCGCCTTTTTCTTGTTGTTGGTCTTAACGCAATACCAGGCCCCTTCGTCATGGTGCGACCGCGCCAGCATGATATCACGTGCCTTGGAATAATCGGCCCACTTATCCTGCGCCACCTTATCGAGATCGGACACCTTAAGGCGCTTCAGCGGGTCGGAACGCCGCGCCTCCAGACGTGCCTTCTGCTCATCCTTTGAGATATCGAGCCAGAACTTGATCAGGGTGATATCGGAATCATGCAGCATGGTCTCAAACGGCCTGACATCGCGCAGAAAGATTTCCTGCTCATGGGCGCTTGAGAATCCCATAACCCGCTCGACACCGGCGCGATTATACCATGACCGGTTAAACAGGGCCCATTCACCTGACGCCGGCAGGTGCGCGACATAGCGCTGAAACCACCATTGGCTCTTTTCATGATCAGACGGTTTCGGCAGGGCAACGACACGGGTCTGGCGTATGGACAGAGGCTCGATGATCCGCTTGATGGCGCCGTCCTTACCGGCGGCATCACGGCCTTCAAACACTATAATGA
>JBCEBX010000321.1:0-2779 GCA_039206455.1 Asticcacaulis sp. | reverse complement strand
GGACAAGATGGTTGCCGAAATTCCCCGCTGTACCAAGCGGCTGGGCACCATCTCCATCGTGGACGGCGATGATCCCTATTTCTGGCGTCAGAACAACCTCGCGGCGCCGCAGAAACTGCTGCGCGTTATCGTTCAGAAATCCGGCTGTTTCTCTCTGGTTGATCGCGGCGCAGGCCTCAATGCGGCACAGGCCGAACGTAACCTCAATCAGAACCTCGGCCTGCAACGCGGCTCGAACGTGGGCCAGAACCAGATCAAGGCAGCGGATTTCGTGCTGGTCGCAGAGGTCGGGGCCGCAGACTCCAACACAGGCGGCAATGCGGTTGCCGGTGTCGTCGGTGGCCTGATCGGGGGCCGTGCCGGTGCGGTTGTCGGGGGCTTGCGCACCAAAAAGCTTGAGGCCCATACGGTTCTGTCCCTGACCGATGTCCGTACCTCTGAATCCTTTGCCTATGAAGGCAGTGCGGCGAAAAACGACCTGAGCTGGGGCGCAGGCGGGGGCGGCTTTGGCCTCGGCGGCGCGGTTGGCGGCGGCTACGAAGACACGGAAATCGGTCGTATCGTCACCCAGGCCTTCATTGTCGCCTATACCAATCTCGTCAATGATCTGGGCGGCCTCGAAGGCACGATCGGCGCACAGGCGGCCCCAAGCCGCAGCTTCTCGGTGACGACGGCGACGACGATGCGCACCTCGCCGACAGGCACGGTTGTTCGCGCCCTGCCGGTCGGGCTGGTGCTGTACCCGACGGGCAATAAGGACGGCCTGTGGTGGGAAGTCATTGACGATAACGACAATATCGGCTGGGTCCAGAACGATAAGCTGGGCGCGGCCAAATAGGGCTGATGACGGCTTAGACTACGAAAACGGGCCGGACTCCTTGCGGGGTTCGGCCCGTTGTCTTTGACGCCTCAGTCTTATTTTAGCCTGTTTGAATCTGTAGCCTCGACAGTCTGGATAACCACGGTTATCAATAGACAAACGGGTTTCAGCCGGTGTGGGCGGCCACAGATTACAGTAAACAGGACAGGCAGTATGAAAACAGGGACGTCTTCTCGCTCTAAAGGGCTGTTAATGGCAACAGTCTTATCCTTCGCGGTCATCGCACCGTTAGGGATGGCGCATAGTCCCGCCGAAGCTCAGGTGTTTTCGACCCGTCAGGAAGAAACCGTTCCGGGCATTGAATGGGACAAGAAGCGCCTTGAACGCCTTGACCGCAATCTGCGCCGTCTGGAACGCGCGGTGCAAAAGGTTGAAAACAAGAATGCGCCGCCGATTCTCATTGAGCCGGACCCCGAAGTGGTCGCCCTTCAGGCGACGGTTGATATCCTGTCGCGTAAGCTCGATGATCAGGAAAACCAGATCACCCGCCTGACCGGCCAGCTTGAAGAGGCCAATCACGCCAATGTCCAGCTTAAGCGTGAAAATGAAAACATGGCCGCGCGTCTGGACACCCTGACCAAGCGCGTCGATCAGAACGAAGCCCACCTCAAAGACATTGAGGCCCAGTACGGCCCGCCACCGCCACCCCCCATTTCTACCGGCAGCGCCGATGGCGACTTCGATCAGGCCTACAGCCTGCTGACCAATGGCGACGTCGATGCCGCCGGCAGCGCCTTCGAAGCCTTCACCACCAACTGGCCGAATGCCGCCCAAACGCCCGAAGCCTGGTTCCGTCTCGGACAGATCCGCTCGCTCAAGGGCGACAAGACCGGCTCGGTCGGCGCCTATGCCACCTCGCTCAAGGGCTGGCCCAAGACGACCTGGGCGCCCGAAGCGACCGTGAAACTGGCCTCGGCTCTCGCGGAAACCAATCAGGCGAAGCAATCCTGCGCTGCCCTGACGGAATTTGACAAACGCTATGGCACGCTGGCTTCGACACCCATGAAGTCCGAAGCCAAGGCGCTGGCGGCCCGGGGCAAGTGCACCTAAGCCTTAAAGCCCGTATTGATAAGGCCAATCAAACCTGCCCCGATGTATGGGCAGGTTTTTTGCGTGGCCTCAGTCCACTGGACGCCGCCTGTCAGACGCCGCTCGGCGTGATGGTATCCGGCGGCGGGGATTCGATAGCCCTTTTGCATCTGCTGTGGTTCTGGGGGCAAAGACCCCTGCATGTCTTCTGCGTTGACCACGGCCTTAACCCGCAAAGCGCCCATTGGACGCAAACGGTCGAAACTCTGTGCGCTGACCTCAAGGTGGGCTTCACGCCGCTCAAATGGCAGGGTGATAAACCCGCTACCGGTATTCAGGCCGCGGCCCGTCAGGCCCGTCACACCCTGATTAATCAGGCGGCGCGGGCAAAGAGCATTCAGATTCTGTGCCTCGGTCATAATGCTGATGATGGTCAGGAAGCGGCCCTGATGCGCGATATGGGCTCAAGCGTCGGCACCCCCAAGGCATGGGGGCCATCGCCTCTGTGGCCCGAAGGCCGCGACCTGTTTTACCTGCGGCCGGTTCTGGGGATTGGTCGCGCCCGACTGCGGGCATGGCTCAAGGTGGCGGGCATTGCCTATATTGATGATCCGGCTAATGAAAATCCGGCCTATCTGCGGTCGCGGGCGCGGCACACATTGACCGAAACCCCCGTCATCATAGTCGAAAATCAAAGCCCCGCCGGTGCGCGCCCCCCTGTACCCGCCCATGACCCCATAAGCGGCAGTCTGCGTTTTGAGCACAAGGCCCTGCTCGACATGCCGATGGCGGAGGCGCGCCATGTCATTGCCTGTGCACTGGTCTGTGCAGGCGGTGGCATTCGCCTGCCGCGTCAGGACTCCATATGGA
>JBCEBX010000320.1:0-2783 GCA_039206455.1 Asticcacaulis sp. | reverse complement strand
CCGGCAGCGGATGTATCAAAATACGGGGATTGCACCTTTGAGGTGCTGACGATCACGGAAAATCGATAAATCCATGACATATGATCCTGCGCTTCAGGCCGAGCTTTCCAAGCCGGTCATTAATATCTTTTGTGCGGTTGAAATTGACCATCCCTATAAGACTATCCGGCTTCTGGATGGTCTTGGGGTGCTGTCGTTTGCCGGTAAGGACTATGTCGGTCATGACCCTGAGGTCGGGTCATTGGGGGCTGTCGAATTGTCTGCGGACGGTGTTGGTGACACCGCGCCAACTTTAACCGCCGTATTGCAACAGGTCAGCAATGCCGTGGCCGTGGCGCTTTGTTCGCCACAGGCGCAGGGGGCGACGGTGCAATGCTGGATGGGGGCGTTTGATCCCCAGAGCGGTCAGGTGATCGGCATTCCTTACAAATGGTTTGTGGGTGAGGTTGATGTGCCTGTCCACAATCTGGGGAAGAATGTATCCGGCGTCACCAATGAGTGCGTGGCCGCCAGTGAGCGCTTTTTTGACATCAAGCAGGGGGCGCGGATGAATCAGGCCGCGCATCAGGCCATCTGGCCGGGCGAATTGGGTTTTCAGTATCTGAATGATTTGCGCATCCCCATTCCGGTGGGCCGTCCCGGTGCGCGCCCGCAACTTACACGTATAACGACCTAAGCGAAATCATGGAAATTTTAGCCAGAACGCAGGCCACGGATAAAACCCTGGCCGCCTATATTGACGCGTCTTTTGCATGGGGCAGGCGGGATTGTGGCCGCATGGTTGCGATGCACCTGAGGCATATGGGCCATAGGGTTAGCCTTGTTAAGGCTGGTGAATATAGCAGCGCCAAGGGGGCTGTGCGTGCCCTTTCGCGCATGGGCTATGACAGTCTTGAGGCCGCGTTGGATGCGCGATTTGTTCGGATTGCACCTGCGGAGGCGGTTGTCGGTGACATCATTGCTCTGCCTTCGGATTGCGCATTGTCAGCCTTAGCTGTGCGCCTGTCGAATGGCCGTGTCCTGCATAGCTGGCAGGGCGGATTTTCTATTTCAGAGCCATTGTTGTTTGTCGCTGCGTGGCGCGTGCCGTGCCTTACGACTGATGCGGTCGTGTCGAAGTGGCGAAAAGATCAGGCCGTCAAGTTGAAGAAAACCACAAAGCAATACAATCGATTAGTCGAGACGGGTGAAATCAAAACTGGTTTCGAGGATATGGAGGCCGAAAATGGCTGATCCCGTTACAGGTGCTATCGCGGCGGTACTGGTGAAGGTCGGTGTCGGGGCAAAGACGGCGGCGGTTGTGGCCAATGTCGCATTTGCTGTGGCGCAGATGGCCGCACTTAATGCGGTTGGCGGCGCAATATCGCAGGCGCAGGCGCAAAAAGCGAGCGGCATGCAGCTTGAGTTTATGGCGGACTCTCAGCTTCCTAAGACGATCCTGCTGGGTCGTTCTGCGGTCGCGGGAAAGGCGGCGTTTCAGTATCCTTCGGCATCCGGTCGCAAAAAGTTTGATAACTGCATTGTCAACTATTTTCCGGTTCTGACCGGATGCGGCCCGATTGACGCCATCGAAGCTTTTGAGATGAATGGTGAGCGAGTGTTCTGGAACAACGCCACCGGACAGGTCACAAGCGGTAAATACAAAGATAAGATGTGGTTGAAAACCACAACCGGCGCATGGGGTGGGCCAGCGCTGACGCCCCCGGCGTGGCCAGCGGGCTGGCATATCAGTTTCCCAGAATGGACGGCCAACCATAAGCTTTCGGGCTGGGCGCATGCCTGGCTGAGTATCTATTACGAAGAGGGGGATGGTACGTGGTCAGGCGGCGTAAATCCGCTTTTTATCATTCGCGGCGTTCGCGGATATGATCCGCGTCGTGACAGCACCTATCCCGGTGGTTCCGGCCCGCAGCGTATCCATTTGCCGGAAACGTGGGAATGGACGCAAAACCCTTATGTTTGCGGACTGACATGGCTGATCGGGTGGTGGGAAAACGGTAAGTTATCGGGCGGGTGCGGGATACCGCCCGCAGGCATAAATATTCAGTCCTTTGTCGAGGGCGCGAATATTGCCGATTTCAACGGGTGGAAGTGCGGGGGTGAGGTGACCATGCTCACATCGCTTCTGGGGGTGCTGAAAAGTATTCTTCAGTCCGGTGGCGGGAAGCCGATCACGACCGGCGCTGAGGTTTCGTGTATGGTCAATGCGCCGCGTACCGCATTGACCACGGTAACTATTGATGATCTGGCGGGGGGTT
The DNA here is from genome assembly GCA_039206455.1 of Asticcacaulis sp. Taxonomy (GTDB): domain Bacteria; phylum Pseudomonadota; class Alphaproteobacteria; order Caulobacterales; family Caulobacteraceae; genus Asticcacaulis. Next base: position 525 of record JBCEBX010000320.1, on the reverse strand, counting down.
TTTCGATCCCCGCCACCAAGTCGCGTCGTGAGCGCAAAAACTCAATTGTGCCGCGCTACCGCTCTGAGGCTCATAACTGGGAAATCGTCAGTGCCGCGCCGGTCACGGTGCTGGAATATGTCACGGCAGACGGCGGATTAAGGCAAGAGGAGGTGGAATATCCTCTTTGCCAAGACGCTAAGCAGGTCGGGCAACTGGCGGCTTATGATCTGGTGAATGGGCGTGAATTCGGGCCTATCCCTATGCCGCTTAAGACGCGGATGATCGGTTTTAAGCCGGGTGATGCCTTTTATGTAAATATCCCTGAGGCTGGGCTTAATAATCAGAAGGTGGTGATTGAAAACCGTCTGCCTGATTTCGGCACGGGCGGCGTGGTGCTGACGGTTGAAAGTGAAACCGACAGTAAGCATGCCTTTGCTTTGGGCCAAGAGCCGCATCCGCCCGTCGCACCGGGCCTTACGCGTCCTGATTATGGTGATACGGCATCCCCTGAGGCGGATGAGTGGTCGGCTGCGGCTGGGGCAG
>JBCEBX010000319.1:0-2786 GCA_039206455.1 Asticcacaulis sp. | reverse complement strand
GGCCTGAGGCGGGTTTGCCGTGTGATTCAGTGTGAACCACGAAAAATCCCCTTGCCGGTTTTCGCTGAATTGCGGTTGGGGGGCGGGTTGTGATTGGGTGCGGGCCTCGGCAATGGCCTGACCGCCCCAGACGACATCAATCGTGGCCGCTGCGGGCAGAGGGCTTTCGATGCGTAATTTTGGCGCGCCGACTGATTTCAGCGCGGTCCATTTTACGGTCTTGCCATTGACGCGGACTGCCGTAACCTTATCACTGCGGGCAGGGATATCGAGCACCAGTGTGTCAAAGGCCGTGCCGGTCTGGCTGACGCGCCAGTGGTCGGTTTGACCCTTGCGTTCAAAGCTCAGGCTCAGATTGGGGTGCGTCAGGCGGGCGTGATCCCACTCAGACGGAAAGCCTGGCACAATCGTCAGGGTTCGGTTTAAGGCGTCAGGCTGAACGCCAAACAGGCCTTCGACAATGGTGCGCGACATGACGCCAATACCGTCGGCAAAGTCGCGCTGGGACTCGCGGCGATAGACATCCAGATAGTTCAGGCTGCCGACGTTCCCCGGTGCTATGCCCATGAAGAAGCTGCCCAACAGGCTGCCGCGTGTAATCTCATAGGCGGTATCGGGGCGTCCGGCCTGCCACAGAGCCAGAGCCGTGTGCAGGTTCTCACCCATGACCATATTATTGGTTGACCAGTGGTAGGGCATCCAGTCGGTCGTCGGCAACATATGATAGGGGCGGTCGTCAGGCACGCCTGCGCCGGTGATCGGCACCTTACGGAAGCTGTTGTCTATGTCGGCGGCCATGCGGGCGGCTTCAAAGGCGTCCGGCACGCCGGAATCGACCGTATGGTAAAAGCTCCACAGGCCATAGCTGGGGTGTAAAAGCTGATTGCCCAGCAGGTCGCGGAACTCACCGAAGGCACCGCGCTCAGGCATCCACAGGTTTGCGCGCATGCCTTTGGCGATCAGATCAGCCTCTTGTTCGTAAGGCGTCGGGTCCTTGCCGATCAGCTTTGCCAGACGGGCGACCATGCGGTTATGATAGAGGTTATAGGCCGAGGTATAGGCGGCACCACCGCCGTTATATTGAATCTCGTCGCTGGCCCAGATGGCGGCATAGCCTTCGTAAAGGGGCAGTTTGTGGGGACCATATTCGCGGCGGAACAGGCGTTTTTCCCACGCCATGTGACGCTCGATCACCGGCCAGACCTCGCGCACATAGTCGAGATCGCCCGTCCACAGAATGTGACGGAACATGGCGTCAAAGAAGCCGACATTCATATCATAGTGGGCGTTGGTCAGGTCGCCGTTGGAATGCAGGGCATCCGGATTACGCGCCAGATGGGTGGCTTCGGCGGGCGGCGGCAGGGTGTCGGGTATGGGTTGCGTATTCTGCTTCACCGTCCAGAGATTAAAGTTGCGCCGTGCCCGATCATGCCATCCGAGCGCATCAAGGGCGTAAGGCCCGCGCCAGCCGACCAGCCGTGTACGCCAGGCAATAGCCCCGTGCGTAATGCCTGCGCCCTGACTGTTTTCATCCCAGACGCCATCGGCGGCGACATTCAGCGCCCCCACGGCGGCATTGAGATAGATGTCGGGTGTTTCTACCCTCACCCGTTGACGCAGGGCGGTGAAGTGTTTGCGGGTGGCGTCAAAGCGTGCGGACATGGCGGCGGGGGCGGACGTTGACGGCCCCGCATTATTGGCGTCAGACTCGGTTAGGGCCGTACCTGAGGCGCGGACATCGCTATAGTCGCCCAGTTCGCGCAAAGCGCCCCTGCGGGTGACTTCGATGCCAATATAGACGGGGCTGGAGCTGAGCTTCAGGGTGCCTGTGACGACCTTAATGGGGGCATCGCCTGATGAGGTCAGAAGGTCTGCGGCATCATCCCATAAACGGGCATCGGCCAGTTGCCATTTCACATCGTTTGACGCCTGACCGGTCAGGCCTGCCGCCTTGCCGTCGGCGATGAAGCCGGTCTGCGTCAGACTATAGGTGGTGTCCGTTGCAAATTCGGGTTTGAACTGAAAATATTCGCTGATCGGCACTTTTTCAGTGCCGATATCGCCGTCACGTGCCCCGCGCACGCCGTTGCCGCCGCCGTAAGCGACAATAAGTTCCGCTCCCGCAGGCAGGCCATGCCCTGTGGCGCGCAGCATGAGGCCTTCGGTTTCATGCAACGCCAGAACCTCAAGCTCGATGCGTCCGCCTGCCCCGATCAAAGGGTCCTGTACCGTATAAAGCATTTCGCCCGGACGATAACGGGCGGTGATGTTGTCGGCATGGTTCAGCCACTTCACGCCCTGAGCGGTCTTTAGGCCCAGTCTCAGATTGCCGCCACGTCCGGGCAGGTAGAGGGAGAATTCCGGCTTGTCACCGGCATCGACGCGAAAGCCTGTATTGCCGCCATAAAGCGCTCGATTGAAATATTCGACACCATTGCGAATGACAAAATCCTCACCGTCCGCCTGATAGCGCAGGGGGGTGGAGAGTTGTCCTTCGAGATTGGGATAAAGCCCGCGCGTCGCCGAAGGTTTCGTCGTGCTCTGGTTATTGGTGGGTGCGGTTTGCGCCGAAGCTGACAATGACATCGGTGTCAGCAAAAGGGCCCAGATTATAGCGGTGGCGCAGGTATGACGGGACATGGTTGGCATTTTCCTCTGTCTTATATTTATTTAATGCCAATAAATTATAGAGACAGTATGTACGGAGCAAGTCCTAATCTGCTCACCAGTAATAATCTCTTTTACTGAAGAAAAAAATACCCCTCCTTTTTCAAGAAGGGGTGAAT
>JBCEBX010000318.1:0-2804 GCA_039206455.1 Asticcacaulis sp. | reverse complement strand
AGCCAGAACCGTCAGCAACAAAACCATACGAAAGACGAAATAACGCGTAACCGGAAGCACAATGAACCTCAGCAGATTTTTGGCGCAGCTTAGCTGTATTCAGCGGTAAAGGCTAATTTCCTTCTCAGAAGGTAAAGCGATTGGGAATGGCGGCAATCTGATGTTCGTCTTCGTATAGTATTTTTCCTACATCACGGGTGCGCAGAACATCTACGTGAATACCGCAGGCTTCGAAGGCAATTTTCAGATCGTGCATGCGCTGAATATGTTCCTGCGCTTCGGGCTTAAACCAGCAGATGGGTTGCTGGGCGTCTTTTTTCTGGCCGTAATTAAATACGGTCGGCCGTTCCAGTTTTTCTTCAAACCATAGACTTGCCTCTTCGATAAGGCTTAAGGCCCAACCTTCAGAGTGCTCATTGGTTCTGACGTAATCCCTAACCTGAAACAGGCCCAGTCTGTATCTTTGCCCGTCAACCAAATGGGAGCAAACAAAGCGCACATATATGCTTTGCTTTTCATCTGGTTGCAATTTTGGTTTTTTCCCCCGCATGGGCGCATGATGATCACTAATTCCATGTCGCGCAAATAAAAAGAGCAGGTGTTGCCACCTGCTCTTAGGGTATCGGGTCAAGGGGGCTAGCCCCCTTGAATCTTGTCGCTGGTCCTAAAGCGCCTTGACGATGCCTTCGACCATTTTCTTCGCGTCGGCAAACAGCATCCCCGCCGATGCGAAGCGATTAGAGGGCCTTGACGATGCCTTCGACCATTTTCTTCGCATCGGCAAACAGCATCATGGTGTTGTCGCGGAAGAACAGTTCATTCTCGACACCGGCATAGCCCGAAGACATACCGCGCTTGATGAACAGAACCGTGCGGGCCTTTTCGACATCGAGGATCGGCATGCCGAAGATGGCCGAAGTCGGGTCGGTCTTGGCGGCCGGATTGGTCACGTCGTTAGCGCCGATAACAAAGGCTACGTCAGCCGTTGAGAACTCGGAATTGATGTCCTCAAGCTCGAACACTTCGTCATAAGGCACATTGGCTTCGGCCAGCAGTACGTTCATGTGACCGGGCATACGACCCGCAACAGGGTGGATGGCGTACTTCACTTCGACGCCTTCTTCCTTCAGCTTGTCGGCCATTTCACGCAGGGCGTGCTGGGCCTGAGCCACGGCCATACCGTAACCGGGAACAATGATGACCTTTGAGGCATTCATGATGAAGGCCGCGTCATCGGCAGAGCCTTGCTTTACTGGGCGGGTTTCGACCTTGCCGCCAGCGCCTGCTGCCGAGGTGTCGGCACCGAATCCACCTAAGATAACGCTGAAGAATGAGCGGTTCATGCCCTTACACATGATGTAGGACAGGATGGCACCTGACGAACCCACCAGCGCGCCGGTGATGATCAGGGCCACGTTTTCCAGCGTGAAACCAAGCGCCGCAGCGGCCCAGCCGGAATAGGAGTTCAGCATCGACACGACGACCGGCATGTCTGCACCGCCGATAGGGATGATGAGGGTAATACCCAGCACCAGTGCGATGGCGAAGATGGCCCAGAAGGCCCAGACAGCCTGACCGGCGGTGGCGATCAGTACACCGATCAGGGCGACTACAGCGACACCGAGAGCGATGTTCAGAAGGTGGCGCGCAGGCAGGATGATCGGCGCGCCGGACATGTTGCCGTTTAGCTTGGCAAAGGCGATGACCGAACCGGTGAAGGTAATGGCACCGATGGCAACCCCAAGCGACAACTCGATCAGAGATGCCGTCTTGATGCCCAGGCCGGAGTCGATGTGGAAGGCTTCGGGGGCGTACATGGCCCCGACAGCCACCAGACAGGCCGACAGACCAACCAGCGAGTGGAACGCGGCCACAAGCTGCGGCATGGAGGTCATGGAGACCTTCTTGGCGATCAGACCACCGGCGATACCACCCACGGCGATGCCACCAAGGATAAGGGCGATGGTAACGACATCGAGCGAGCCACCGATAAACAGACCCAGCAGGGTCACGCCAACGGCAATAGCCATACCGACCATGCCATAGAGGTTACCCTGACGGCTGGTTTCAGGCGAAGACAACCCGCGCAGGGCAAGGATGAAGAGCACGCCTGACACAAGGTAGGCGAGTGCGGAGAAATCCGTATATGACATTAGTGTGCCCCTTCTTTTTTAACGGGCTTTTCTTTTTTCTTGTACATGGCCAGCATGCGGCGGGTGACCATAAAGCCCCCGAAGATATTGACCGCAGCAAGGGCGGCAGCCACAGCGCCAGATCCCTTTGAGACCCATGCGCCTGCGCCGAAACCCGACGCGGCGGCGGCCATGAGCGCACCGACGATGATCACCGAGGAAATGGCATTGGTCACAGCCATAAGCGGTGTGTGCAGGGCGGGGGTCACTGACCAGACTACGTAGTAACCGACAAAGACGGCCAGTACGAAGATGGCGAAATAGAATACGGTAGGATTGATATGTTCCATTATGGCTCCCCCTTATGATTGCAGGGCAGGGTGCACAACCGCACCGTTTTGGGTAACCAGAGCCGCCTTGAGGATTTCGTCTTCGAAATCGGGCGCGAACTGGCCTTCCTTGTTGATCAGCAGGCCTACGAAGGCTTGCAGGTTCTTGGCATAGAGCGCGGACGCATCATTACCAATGGCCGTGACGATATTGGTCGGGCCATAGATCTTGACGCCGTTCACATCGGCCACAGTGTCGGCAACAGTGCCTTCGACATTGCCGCCCTGAGGGGCTGCCAGGTCAACCAGAACCGAACCGGCCGTCATCGAGGCAACCTGAGCC
>JBCEBX010000317.1:0-2804 GCA_039206455.1 Asticcacaulis sp. | reverse complement strand
TTCGATCATGTCCTCAACGGCATCGCGTGATTCGGCAATGGCGGCGGCTATGGTTTCGACGCCTACCGGCCCGCCGCCATAGTTTTCGATCATTGCCGCCAGATAGCGCCGGTCGAGCTGATCGAGGCCCGACGGATCGACCTCAAGACGCGCCAGCGCTCTGGCGGCGGCTTTTTTGTCAATGCGCTCGACATTATCCGCCGTGGCGAAATCCCTGACGCGCCGCAGCAGGCGTCCGGCAACGCGCGGGGTGCCGCGTGAACGGGTGGCGACCTCCAAGGCCCCATCTTCGGTCAGGTGCGCTCCAAGCTTGCGTCCGGTGGAGACCACGACCTTGACCAATTCTTCGGGCGTATAGAATTCAAGCCGCAGCGGAATGCCAAAACGGTCACGCAGAGGCTGAGATAACAGGCCCGCCCGCGTCGTTGCCCCAACCAGCGTAAAGGGGGCAATATCGATACGCACCGTGCGTGCCGCAGGGCCTTCGCCGATAATCAGGTCGAGCACATAGTCTTCCATCGCCGGATAGAGGATTTCCTCAACCACCGGACTGAGGCGGTGAATCTCATCGATGAACAGGACGTCATTCGGTTCAAGGTTCGACAGGATCGCCGCCAGATCACCGGCCTTGGCCAGCATCGGGCCGGAGGTGGCGCGAAACCCTACCCCCAGCTCGCGGGCGACGATCTGTGCCAGTGTCGTCTTGCCAAGACCCGGCGGGCCGTAGAACAGGACGTGATCCAGCGCCTCCTTACGCGCGGCGGCGGCGGCGACAAAGACCTTGAGGTTGGCCTTGAGCGGGGCCTGTCCGACGAAATCATCAAAACTTTGGGGGCGCAGGGCGCGGTCGGCGGCGAAGTTGTCCACCTCATAATCCGTTGCCTCACCCGATACGATACGTGACATGTGCGGTTACCGTCCCAGCACTTTGAGCGAGGCGCGGATCACCGCCGCCAGTTCGGCTTCGGGGCCAAGCTCACGCAGGGCGTTTTCAACGGCGACACGCGACTGGGTTTCGGAAATGCCAAGCCCCATGAGGGCCGCAACGCTTTCGCCATTGACGCTGACCGCTGTCGGGGCGGCGGCGGGCGACGCAGAGGCCATACCAACGGGTGGCACAAACACGCCGCCGGTCGTCAGGGCCTTGCCCTTAAGTTCGATGACAATGCGTTGCGCCAGTTTCGGCCCGACGCCATTGGCCTTGCCCACCCGTGTCTTGTCTTCGTTGGCCACGGCAATGGTCAGGTCTTCGGGCGTCAATATATCGAGCACCGACAGAGCCGCCTTGGGGCCGACGCCCTGAACGTCCAGAAGTTTACGGAAGGCCTGACGTTCGTCCTTCGACAGGAAGCCATAGAGGCGGGTACCGTCTTCGCGGGTCTGACTTTCGATGTGCAGGATGATCTCGGCCCCCACCTCAGGCAGGGCCGCCAGAGTGCGCACACCGCAACGGACATTATAGCCGACGCCGCCGACCTCAATCAGCAGTTCCTCATCATCGCTTTCGAGCAGCGCGCCTCTTAACCGTCCGATCATGCGGCACCTTTTGTCAGTTGTTTCATCTTACGCTTATGGGCATGGGTGATGGCACAGGCCAGGGCATCGGCGGCATCAGCATTCAGGCCGCCTTCGGCTGTGGCCGCGCGCGGCAGGAGCCGCCTGACCATAAAGCCTATCTGTTCCTTGTCGGCGCGACCGGCCCCGACGACGGATTTTTTGATATCAAGGGCGGCATATTCGGCAACGCTCAGGCCTGCCTTGGCCGGTGCCAGCATGGCGGCGGCCCGCGCATGACCCAGTTTCAGGGTCGAGGACGGGTTCATATTGACGAAGGTTTCCTCAATTGCCGCTTCGTGCGGGCGATACTGATGGATGACCTCGGACAGGCCTTCGAACAGGTGCAGAAGCCGGTGCGCCAGTTCCGCCTTATCGTCCGGCAGGATGACGCCATGCGCCACCCAGTTCAGGCGCGCACCTTGTGTGTCGATCACGCCCCAGCCGAGGCGACGCAATCCCGGATCCAGCCCGATAATTCGAATCGTGTTCTGCATTCGTTCATATGTACCCGTGAGAGGCCGCCAAGGCAATCATCAAGCCTGCGCTTTGGCCGCTGTTTTGCAGGATAATTGTCATTTCCCCTGCCCGTTAGAGAGAGATTGTCAAAAAGGGCTATTCGGGGTTAAGGTTCCATTAAGGGTGACTGAGGGGGCTGTGATGAGACAGGCAGGTTTAGCGCAGAACGGAAAGACACATCGCATCGGGGGTTTGATCGGTTTCGGGCTTCTGGCGATTATCGGCATGGGTGTGTGCGGGCTGGCGCTCAGCTATGGCAAGGCGCCGTTCAATGCCGGTCTGCAACTGAGCGACTGGGTCAAATGGGTGCAGATCGAAGGCACCGCCTCAGGGCTTTCGGCGTTTTTTGGCATATTGGGGCTGATAGGCCTGACGGGGTTTGTCAAGTCGCTCCTGCCCGAAGGCGCACGGGTTGCCCCGGTGAGGGCTGAGACGCCACCTGTTGCCGAGGCCGTTATATCTGATGACTTTGTTGAGCCTGATAGCTTTGTCGCACAGGCGGCAGATATCCCGCCGCCGCAACCCACCGCAGAAATCATTCCCTTTCGTCAGGAACCGATGGTGGAGGCCGCGCCAGAGATCACTGTGAATACCGAGCCAACGCATACCGAGATAGCCGATCCTATTGCGCAGGCTCTGCTGGCGGAAGCGCCGGACACGGAAATTCAGGCCCCTGCCGCCGATATTGATGCCGTCATTCACTCGGCCATGCGCTTTATTGAGACGCCTGA
>JBCEBX010000316.1:0-11318 GCA_039206455.1 Asticcacaulis sp. | reverse complement strand
CACCTGAGCCAATGACTATGAGAGGCCGGTTGAGGCGCGTACAGGCTTCGACCGCTATATCTATTTTCTTATAGGGTGTGATCTGTCCGGCGCAGAGATAATAGTCGCCAATGTCCGCAGCCAGGGTGAAACGTTCGGTATCTACCGGCGGGTTAATCACAGCGGCTTCGCGGCGATAGAATTTGTTGATCCGGCCCGCGACATAGCTGGAATTGGCAATAAAATGGTCAACGCGTGCGGCGGTGGTCACATCCCATGTGCGTAAGGACGGCGTGGTCAGGCGCATGGCCAGTTTCGTCAACCGTCCGGCATTGGCGTAATATTGCGGATAGAGATCCCAGATATAGCGCATGGGGGAATGGCAATAACAGATGTGTAAGGCGTCCGGTCGCGGGATAATGCCTTTGGCGGGACCGGCTTCACTGGAAATGATCAGGTCATAGCTGGTCAGATCAAAGGCTTCGAGCGCCATCGGCATCAGAGGCAGCATCTTCTGGTAATTTTTTACCCCGCCCCATCCCTGAAGGAAGGAGGTATGTATTTTATGTCTGAGAAGCTTTGGAGACAGTTTGTCCCGATCTGCGACAAGCGTGAAGATGTCAGCCTCCGGATAGAGGTCGCACAGGGTCTCAAGCACCTTTTCCCCGCCCCGCATTCCGGTGAGCCAATAATGAACCAAAGCGACTTTCATGGTGATCTATCTAAAAAGCTTTCCAGAAATACTGAATAATATAAAGCCCTTAACGCAACCCTAAGTGCATAGTGCCGGGCACGAGAGAAGGGATATATCTACAGGTCAGTTGAGTGCGGGCCGTGACATGCGGTATGGCTTGTGCATGTATTGCGCCACAATGGCAATGAGGTGTGTCATGGTGCATCTTACGGGTGCATTCCATGGGAACATTTAAACGCAAATAAGAGCGTGTCTTCACGGGTGTGGCCGATGAATGCCAGGCTGTGAATGATCAGGGGGGATGTAGTGACTCAGGAAATAGACATGCGACCGTGGATATTACCGGCCCTGTGTGCTTTGGTGGTGTTCTGTGGCTTTGTTATTCCGGGCTCCGAACAGGCCGGACCGGCTTTGGGTTTGAGTGCACTGGTGGCCTTAACCTGTGCCGCCGTATGGGTAGTGCCGCTTAAAGAGCATCCGCCCTTAATGCAGCGTAAGGCGATCTGGCCGCTACTGATTACCTTCGGCATATTGCTTCTGGTCTTGTCCGTCCTGCCGGTGATCAGTCTTATGACCGAAAAGGCCGGTGGATTTGGCGGTCTTTATGATCCGTCATCGGCCTGGCTTGAATATATCAAACTTGGTGGGGTTTTTTGCGCCTTCGCATTGGGGCTGAGGGTGTCGATGACCTCTGATGGCGGGCGCAAGCTGTTTGATGCCATGCTGGTTATGGGCGGTGTCTGGGCGCTGGTGTGCATTATTATGCATATTAATGATCCGGACGGGGTCTATGGGGTGGCCAAACTGGGGGCCGGGCGCCTGACGGGGGCCTTCAGTTCGCCAAACAGTGCAGGAACATTGTTCGGGGCGGTTTCGGTGATGGCATTGGGGCGTATAATCAGCCGCTATCAGAGCCTGAGGGTGCGCAATCCGATCGAGCGAATCGATCCCTTGTATGCCGCCATATGTTTGCTGGCGCTGGGGGCGCTGATGCTGACCGTATCACGCGCGGCGATTGGGGTGACCGTTGTATGTCTGGTGGGGCTGACCCTGGTTCTGTTGCGCCGCCGTCTGTCATTCTGGGCCGGGCTGGTTGTGGTCATTTGCCTGATTGGTGCCGGGTTTCTACTCTTTGCGGGCACTTTTGGGGCGGTTGCCGATCGTCTGGTGCATCTGGATGCGGACATGGATATTCGCGCCGCGATTTTTCAGGCCCATTATGAGGTGGCGAGCCAGCAGCCCTTATTTGGCTTTGGGCTTGGATCATTTGACGTGATCAACGCTACCATTGTGTCCGAGAGCACCTATCGTGAGCTTGCGGTGATACGTGCGGCGCATAATGTCTATTTACAGTGGTTTGAAGAAACCGGCCTGACCGGTTTAGTGGCACTCATCGCTGTTAATCTGGCGGTGCTTATTCCCATGGTGCGGGCGGTCCTGAGGGACGTCAGCACAGCGCCACGTCTTGTTATCATTATGGGTGTGTATCTGGTGTTTCTGCTGCACGGCCTGACGGACTATGCCTTGCAGGAAATGGCTTTGACCTTGTTTATGGCCATGATGTTAGGCAGTGGTTTTGCTATGGCGTCAAACCTGTCGCAAAAGCAGATGCAGGCGCTTAAGCGGGCAAATGATGAAGCTTTAGCGGAAAAAGAGCCAGAATATGGCGGCCCAGAAGGCTGAGCAAAAGATCACCAGACCCAATAGAGTCCATTTAAAAGGATACTTGCCCGAGCGTGTCGTTTTCGCCTGGTCGCGCTGCTCGGTTTTGCGCTTGAACAGGCCATTTCGCAGCATTGGCTGGTTTGTAAGAATATCAGATGATTGCGCAGTCGTCTTCCCGGTGGAAGCCCACAATGAACCTCCGGCTGAGGCCGACACGGCATCGTTCAGGAAACGCTCAGGCAACATTCTCACCTCACTGGTAGCGGTACTCTTACTTCGCTACTATGGGGCGTATTTGGTTAAATTAGTGTCGATAAAGATCCTTAATAAATAAATTTATAATTAGTTTTCCAGTGGATTTATAAGAATTCAGAGGGGGCGAGCGTGGACTCGTCTAGCGGCCCGGATCGCCGGGGGCGTAAGGGAAGCGCAGGCTCTGGTAATGTTCTAACGAATGGGCCGGTTCGGGGACGCCTGCGGGTAAGGGGCGGTGTGAGACGCTGCGGAAAAAGGCGAGAGACGCATCGCGCCACCAGATAGCCTCATCTTCCTGAATTTTCAGGTTCTGGGCGACGGCTTGATGGCGGCGGGCATCAACAAAGGGGCGCAAATTGTCCCATGTCTGGCGCATGTCGGTGACCTTTGCGGCACCGCGCGTATAGGTCAGGGCCAGTTCGTCCCATAGCGGGCGGCCTGAGCGGGTTTTATGATCCCATGACAGGTGATGGAACCACAGGAGGTAGCGCTCATCTGTGGTTTTCGGGTTTGCCCATTTGGCGGCGGCGCGGGGGGCATATTGCGACAGGGCGTCCGAGCCGGTTTGGGTACGGTCAAAGCCGATGCCGTCACGGTCGGCCTTATGGTAATAGACGGGGTTCCATTCGGGCTGTGGCAGGTCATTGATCCACGGGGCGGGGCCGTAGTGGTGGCTAGTACCCATCAGGTGATGCAGGCCGAGCGGGGTCATATAGTCGGCAACGGTTTCGCGTGAATTCATCAGCAGATCGGTGACAGGGGCGACGAAACGGTCATCGCGCGAAAAGGTCAGTTTCGCCCAGTCGGCGGCGATGGCGCGGGCCGAGTCGTGCGGGTTCCACGCCAGACGCCCGAAGGCATACCAATTGGCCTGTTCAAAGTCGGAACCTGACCAGTTGCGGTCTGTGCCAATATTGGCGACACCGGCCATGCCGGTAAGTTGATAGCCGTGCAGGGAGCCGTCAAGCACATGAGCGACGGTTGATGCGCCCGCCTTACCGTGGCCGGTATCGGCGCGCAGGGTTTCCTCGAAATATTCGCCCATATAGGCAATGTGCGTGGCGAAACCGAGATATTCCTTGGTGATCTGAAACTCCATCATCAGGGGCGTTTTCGGCATGGCCCCGAACAGGGGGTGGAAGGGTTCGCGCGGCTGGAAGTCGATGGCGCCGTTTTTCACCTGAACAAGCACATTGTCGGCAAAGGTACCGTCGAGCGGGACAAATTCGTCATAGGCTTGTTTGGCGCGGTCAGCGGGGTTGTCGTGGCTATAGACAAAGGCCCGCCACATGACGATGCCACCATGCGGTTCGAGGGCCGCGGCCAGCATATTGGCCCCGTCGGCATGGGTGCGGCCAAAGTCCTGCGGGCCGGGCTGGCCTTCGGAATTGGCCTTGACCAGGAAGCCGCCAAAGTCGGGGATGAGGGCGTAGATTTCAGCGGTTTTGGCTTGCCACCATTTCTGAACGGCGGGATCGAGCGGGTCAGAGGTCGGCAGGCCGCCCAGTTCGATGGGGGCGGAAAAACGGGCTGAGAGGTAGACCTTGATGCCATAGGGACGGAGGATATCGGCAACGGCGGCGGCCTTATGGAGGTAGGGAAGCGTGAGGCTGTCCGCCTTAGAATTGACGTTGTTCAGCACGGTGCCGTTAATGCCGATCGAGGCATTGGCGCGGGCATAGTCGGTGTAGCGCGGGTCCTTCAGGTCAGGCAGCCGCCACCAGTCCCAGATCGACGCGCCGGAATAACCGCGCTCAACGAAGCCGTCGAGATTGTCCCAGTGGTTCAGCACGCGTAATTTTACGCGCGGGGCATCGGTCACATCGGTAAGGCTTGCGCCGGTTTGCAGGGTTTTGAGGTAGGCAAAAGCACCATATAAAACACCCTGATCGCTGTGGCCGGTGATAAGGGTTACTGACTTGCCGTTGAGGGTCACCTTGCGGATGGCATAGGCTTCGGGGTTATCAGGCAGGGTGATGTTCAGTGTACGGATGGGGTCTTGTGTAGCCGTGCCGATGACAATGGCGCCATCGCTGAGATCCGTGGCGGGGGCCTTACCCAGAAGACCTTTCAGGCCGCGATGCAACTCATCTGAGGCGGCCTTCAGGGTCGGACTGTCGCCATAGGTGACAAGGGCCGTGGCCTGAGGGCGGTAGGTGTCGGCCAGAGGTTGTTCGAGGGGGATATAGCGCAGCCACAGGTCATAGCCGTCTTCGTCAGCAAGGGGCGCAGAATGGCCCAAAGCCGGTAGCAGGCAGGCCATAAGGCTTATGAGCAGACGGGTCAGAATGGGGCGCGACATGTGATTTCCTCGGTTGTTTTTTTATTGAGAGGGTGGCTTTGCCCCCTCCGGCTCGACTTCGCTCGCCACCTCCCTCGGCTGTGCGGGGGAGTATGGACAGAGGGTAACCAAGACGGGATTGCCACACAAGAAAAATAGTGTTAGCGGTATCATAAGTGCGGAACCTAAAGCCTCTTTCGGGGCGGGGCCACGACACATAAAATAAAAAATAATGCCTGCAGCGAGATGTGTAACCGTATCCTTGAGTGCCTGTGTTTAGCCCCGTAACGGGTTACGCTTTCGGGCCGTGACGGCAAGAGTCGCGCTGTGACTGAACAGGGAATGAAATATGGCGCGGGTATCCGACGAACGGGCGCTCTGGTTGTCCCGATATGTGCTGCCGCACGAACCGGCCTTACGCAACTGGCTGGGCCGACGAAGGATGGCGGGGCTTGAGATTGACGATATTGTGCAGGAAACCTATGCGCGGCTGATTGTGCTTGAGCAGGTCAGCGGCATCAGCAATGTGCGCAACTATCTGTTTCAGACGGCCTATTCTGTGTTGTTGACCCATGTGCGCCGTTCAAAGATCGTCTCGTTCCAGACGGTCAGTGATCTGGATCAGTTAGGGGCGCGGGCGCCAGACTGTTCACCGGAAGAACAGGTCATTGACCGCGATGAATTGCAGAAACTGGCAGAAGCTATCGCCGGTTTGCCCGGCAAAATCCGGGAGGTGTTTATTCTCCGTCGCGTCAATGGCTTATCGCAGAAAGATGTGGCGCAAAAACTGCGTCTTTCGGAGAGTACCGTCGAAAAACATATGAGCCGGAGCATTTATTTATTGATGAATCTCATTTCGCATGGCGGAAATGAGGAGTCTCGTGCGTCTAGGGCATGGGGTAGTAAAGCGCATAAGGGCCTTAAACCAAGTGACAGTAAGAGAAACCGCTCAGGAGATTGATGTCGTTGCGGCCGATTGGGCCGCAAGGCTGGATCGCGGTGACCTGTCGCCCGAAGAGGATCAGGCGCTTGAGGCCTGGCTTTCAGACGATTCGCGCCGGATCGGGGCCTTTGCGCGGGCGCGGGCTGTGTCTTTGTCGTCCGAACGGGCGCGGGCTCTGGGGGCGCAATTTTGTCCCGACGATTTTCTGACATCGCAAGGCGTGAAAAACCCTTCGCGTCGTTATGACCCGATGAGCGGCAGGAAGATTGCGCGCAAACCGGATGTGGATCGCCGTCGCTTCCTGTGGGGCGGGGCGCTGGCGGCCGGTTTTGGCGGTCTGACCCTCGCGGGTCTGGGGGTGCCATCCTACGGCAAGGAATATCTCACCCATCTGGGCGAGGTGAAGGTCATACCGATGGCGGATGGGTCGGTCATTAGTCTGAATACGGATTCGCGCATCAGGGTGCGCTATAGTCAGGGTCAGCGGCTGGTGCATCTGGAGCGGGGCGAGGTTTTGTTCGAGGTGGCGCATGACGCGACGCGCCCGTTTATCGTCAAGGCGCTGGGGACGGAAGTTCTGGCGGTGGGCACAAGTTTTACCGTGCGCAAGCTGGGCGATGCCGGTGTTCAGGTGCTGGTGCGTGAAGGTCTGGTGAAGATCAATCGTCACAATCAGGATGCCGTACGCGTGGGAGCCAGCCGTCGGGCCATTGTGCAGACGACGGATGCGGCGGAAGCCTTGCCGGCGCGTGTCGAGGCCTATCCGGTTGAGCGGGAACTGGCCTGGCGGGAAGGACGGATTGCCTTTGAAGGCGAGACTCTGCGGTCGGCAGCGGCGGAGTTCCGGCGCTATAGCGAGACCCGTATCCTGATTGATGATCCTGTGGTCGCCAATGAGACCATTACCGGTCTGTTTCAGTCGAACGATCCGGTGGGCTTTGCCCGTGCGGTGGCGGCCAGTTTCGGCTTGCAGGCCGAGGTCAGCGAGAAGCAGGTGCGCTTGTACCGGCGTAGTGCTTAAGATACCCCTCCGACCTCGCCAGGCTCGGCCACCTCCCCATCGCAAGCGATAGGGAGGAGAAAGTCGCGACACCCATTGTGGCCGTGAGGTGAGCGGTTTTAGAAATCGTCCCTGAAAGATTTTTTGATAATTTTTACATTTGCCATAGCGGAAGTTTCAAAGCCCGTGCGTCTAAGCCGGTAAGAAGTTCGCAAAACCTTCATAAAAGCGGCTTCATGGAGGACGGGAAATGCACAATTCACGAAAATCAGTTCTGTTCGCGGGGGCGGCTCTTATGGGGCTGGTGCTGGCGAGCGGCGCATGGGCGCAGGTAAAAAGTTTTAATGTCGCCCCTGCCGAGGCGGTCAAGACCATACCGGAATTTGCCTCACAGGCGGGCATCCAGATCATTGCACCGGCCGGACAGCTTAAGGGCATCCGCACCCAGGCGGTCAGGGGTAATCTTGATACGCGCGCCGCGCTGGCGCAGTTGCTTGAGGGGACCAATCTTGAGATCGCCTCGGACAATGGTTCGGTAATTTCGCTGCGGGTTAAGAATACGGCGCCTGCCGCAATTACACCCATGGCGGATGAGGCCGTGGAAACGGTCGTGGTCACCGGGTCGCGTCTGGCGTCACGCGGGTTTAAGGCCCCGACGCCGGTTTCGGTACATGATGCGCAGGAATTCAAATTGTCGGGGACACAGAACGTTGAGCAGTTGCTCAATGACTCGCCGCAATTTGCCGGTAACCAGCTGAACAGCCCGACGGCCAACACGGTTCAGGCCGGTCAGCCGATCGGTACGGCGACGCTGAACATGCGTAACTTTGGCGCGACGCGTAACCTCGTGCTGGTCAATGGCCGTCGCTTTGCCATTACCGGCCCTGATTTTACCGCCGATATCAACACCATTCCGGCGGCGCTGATCAAGCGCACGGAAGTGGTCACCGGCGGGTCTTCGGCAGTTTATGGATCGGACGCTATTACCGGTGTTGTCAACTTTGTCATGAAGGATGATTTTGAAGGCGTTGAGGCCAATTATCAGCGTAGCTGGGATCAGCCAACGGGGACGCCGACCCACAGTCTTGATCTGACGGCGGGCGGGAATTTTGCCGACGGTCGCGGCAATATTGTGGTGTCGCTCAACTATCTCAGCCGTGAAGGCTATACGCGCGGTGAACGCGGTGACTGGGCCGGTCTGTCGCTGACCGATGGCTGCGTCACGGCGGCGTCCTATAATAAAAAAGGCCCCGGAACGCCTCTGGCGGTGCCATCGGGTCAGACCTGTGCTGAGGCCGGTGGCCGTCAGGGCCTGATCTATAGCGGGTCGTCCAATGTGCCGAACGGGCGTATTGCCAACTTCCCCGTGGTCGGGTCATCAGGCTCCAATCCGGCGCTTGATGCGGCCCTTATTGCGGCGGGTCTTGGCGGGATGACCAGTCAGGGCGCCATTTTCAGCGAAGACGGCCGCTCGATTCGCCCTTATGATCCGAATACGGACAGTTTCGATCTTAGTCCTGACTCCTATATGGTCACGCCTCAGACGCGCTGGATGGGTAACGTCTTTTCACATTATGACTTCACCGACAAGATCACCGGCTATATGGAGCTGCACTACAGTTCCAACCGTACCGATGTGCAGATCGCCCCGACCAATATCGGGGGCAATCTTCTGGTGGATGTCGATAATCCCTATGTCAGCGCCGAAATGCGCGAGGTCTTCAATCAGCTTGATCTGAGAGAGACCGGCACGACGACGGTGACGCAGGGCACCTCGACCATGACCACAACAGCGGGTGATGGTCTGGCGGTCATCAACCTCAATCGCCGCCTGTCGGATATGGGGCCGCGCTTTGCCACTTCGGACCATAATGTGTTTCGGGCGGCTTTCGGGTTTCGCGGAAATCTGGGGGACGTGTCACCGAACCTCCTGCGTAACCTGAACTACGACATCTATTATTCCTATGCCCGTACCTCGGAAGCCGCCACGCAGCTTAATTCGCTGTCACGAAGCCGCTTCCAGCGCTCGATGCTGTCGGTTGGTGGTGCTGATCCGGTGCTAAATCCGTTCGGCCAGAACCTGACGGAAGCCTCGATTAACGCCATTTCCATTACCTCTAATTCGTCGATGTATGCCGAGCAGCAGGTATTTGCCGGTAACCTGACCGGTGAGGCCTTTGATATGCCTGCGGGGCCGGTGGACTTCTCGACCGGTTTTGAGTGGCGCTATGCCTATGCCAAATATACGCCGGATTCCTATCTGGCCTCGGGCGATGTGTCCGGCTGGAACGGTGCGCGCGCCACCAGCGGGTCTTCGACCGTGAAGGAAATCTATGGCGAAGTACGGGTGCCGATTCTGGCGGATGTGCCGTTTGCCCGCCGTCTGAGCCTCAATGGCGCGTTCCGCTATTCTGACTATGAACTGCCCGGCGTGGGTGGGGTGTGGACGCACTCGCTGGGTGCGGAATGGGCGATCAACACTGACCTGACGCTGCGGGCGCAAACGCAGCACGCTATCCGCGCGCCCAACGTCGGTGAGCTTTATGGCGGTCAGGGTACGGATGGCCCGACGGCGAACGATCCGTGTTCGTCACGCGCGCCCGTATCGCAGCAGACACAAGCCGTGCGGGATCTGTGTATTGCCACCGGTGTGCCTGCCGATCGTGTGTTTGATGTTTCGGTGCAGCCGGGCATCTATATGACGCAGGTTATCGGCGGTAATCCGAACCTCAGCCCCGAAGAATCCGACACGGTAACCGTGGGTCTGGTGTGGACGCCGCAGTTCCTGCGTGGCTTTGGTCTGAGCCTTGACTATTTCAAGATCGAACTGGATGACGCCATTTCGACCCTTGGGGGCGGCGGGCTTCAGAACGTACTGAACCTGTGTTATTATACCATTCAGAGCGCCAGCAGCGTCTATTGTCAGGCGATCAACCGCGACAGCCAGACCGGTGAAGTGGCGGCGCCAAACTATGTCACCACGACCATGGCGAACATTGGTGGTATCAAGACCTCAGGTATCGATCTTGAGGCGCGTTACGGCTTCCGTACGGACTGGGGCCTTATGGGCGACAGCCGCTGGGATATCAGCAGCCAGTGGACCTATACCGAAGAGTTCACCCTGACGCCGATTCAGGAAATGCCGGATGTGACCAATGAATGCCTCGGGGCGTTTGGCGGCACCTGTGGTCAGCCGACTCCGCGCTGGAAAGGGTCTACACGTGTGACCTGGCGTACCGGCCCGCTGACGCTTTCGGCACGGGCGCGTTACATCGGGCAACTGACGGCGGATGCCCATCTGGTGCCATTGCGTCGCGGCGAAACCCCGCGTGCGCTGGAAAGCATGACCCATCCGGTCATTAGTCCACGCACCTATATCGATCTGTCGAGCAGCTATGAGCTTAGCAACTCGGTGACCTTATCGGGTGGTATCCGCAATCTGCTGGATAAGGATCCGCCGATCCTTGGTTCGCTTCAGCAAAGTTCCCACAACACGATTCCGGCGACCTATGATGTGCAGGGACGCGTGTTCTTTGTTGGCGCGAATATGAGGTTCTGATGAGATTGCCTTCCCGGCAGCGGTTCTTCCCCCGACTGTCACTCGTTCCCACCTCTCATCCCCTATGAGGACGAGTCCGGGAAGGCGATATCAGACCTTAATGACGAGCGTGCGTGAGTGAGCGTAAATGAGGGATTGTAACTCCCCGCAGTCCCTTAATTCTTAAGTCCGGCGGGTTAAGCCGCCGGACTTCTTTTTTCACAATAAAGCTCCCTTAAGGGACGTGTGCAGGAGATAATGATGTCAGGTATTTCACGTCGAGGTTTTGGGGCAGGTATGACAGCATTAGGCATGATGGCCGCTGCGGGAACAGGGCGCAGTGAAACGCACAGTGGTGCCAGCGGCACCTGTGGCGGGTTGCCGAACTGGGTTGCACCGTTACGCGCCGATCTTTTGCGCATGGCCGATGATCTGACGGCACGGTTGAAGCCATGGAGCGGGCCTGATCGGGTGGTGACGCCGGAGGATTTTGGCTATGCCGGACAGGGCTTGGCGACCAGGGCCATTCAGGCGGCGATTGATGCGGCCGCGGCGCAAGGCGGCGGTACGGTCAGGCTTACCAAGGGCGATTATGTTTCGGGCACGATCGACCTCAGGAGCCATATTCGTCTTGAGGTCGCCAAGGGTGCGCGGTTGCTGGGGAGTCTTGATCTCAAGGACTATCCTGAACGTGTGGCCAAACGCCTGACGGTGCAGGACACCAATATGGGCATGAACCAGTCGATCATCTTTGCCGAGGGCTGCACGGATATCTCTATCTGTGGTGAAGGCGAGATCAACGGGCGTGGCTCAAAGGCTAATTTCCCCGGTGAGGAGACGATTCACGGTACGCCGGGCCGTCCGTTTGTGATCCGCGTCATCGACTGTGAGCGCGTGCATGTGCGCGATATCACGATGAAGGATTCGCCGTGCTGGATGCAGACCTATCTCAACTGCGAAGAC
>JBCEBX010000315.1:0-2836 GCA_039206455.1 Asticcacaulis sp. | reverse complement strand
CCTCCTCCCCCACTGTGCAGGGGAGGATGCTCAGGCCTACTTTCCGTTCACATCATATTTTTGCGCCGGTAAATTCACCCGCACCGACGCCACCTGATCCGTAGCTGAGCGGTTGAGCTTCACTTCGTATTCACCCGCCGCAATGTTCCATGTCTTTGACGCGGAGTCATAATTGGCCAGCAGACGCGGATCGACTGTGACATTCACCGTCTGGCTCTCACCGGCCTTCAGATGCACCTTGTCGAACGCCCCCAACCGCTTGGGTGCTTCCCAGCCGCCGCCCACCGGCGACACATAGATCTGCGGCACATCCGAACCGTCCCGCGCCCCCGAATTGGTGACGGTGAAACGGGCCGTAAGCTTGCCATCCACCACTTCGCTGCTCAGGCCGGAATAGGTGAAGTTTGTATAGCTCAGGCCATGCCCGAACGGGAACAGCACCTTATGGCCATGCTTGTCATGCCAGCGATAACCGACTGCCGCCCCTTCGATATTATAGTTAGTCGTCGGGCGCAGATCAGGCTGTGTGATGTCGCCATCCAGCACCGGACGCGGCAACTGGCTTTCCGAAGCAATAAAGGTCAGCGGCAAACGGCCTGACGGATTGACTTCGCCGGTCAGGACGCGGGCAATGGCCGTGCCGCCACGCGTACCGGGATACCAGGCCTCAACCACCGCACCGGCGTCTTTCAGCCAGGGCATTAGCACCGGCCCGCCGGTTTGCAGCACCACTACGGTCTTCTTGTTGGCCTTGGCGACCGCCGCAATCAGGGCATCGCCATTACCATCGAGCTTAAGTGGCGCATCAAAGGATTCGCCCATCCATTGCGTGCCAAAGACAATTACCACATCGGCACCTCTCGCGGCACTGACGGCGGCCTTGATGTCCGCCCCGTCATGATAAACCACTTCCGCCGTGGTGCGCGCCTTAAGGGCGGCCACCGGTGAGTCCGGATAATAGGTGAGGGGGCCGGGGAAATCATTGCCCGGCCCAAGCCCGAGGCCTTCGACGGGATTGCCCCCGACGCCATAGACCTGAGACGAACCGCCGCCGGAAATCACGCCCTTATCGGCATGGCCGCCAATGACGACGATCTTTTTCGCCGTCGCCGCCAGAGGCAGCAGATTGCGCTCGTTTTTCAGAAGCACAATCCCGCCTTCGGCATCGGCCTGAGTGATCTTTGCGTGGGCCTCCAGATCGATAGTGCCTTCGGTGATCTCTTGCGGCACAGGGTTATCGATCACACCGGTCTCAAACATCGCCCACAATATGCGACGCGCCATGTCATCGAGACGCTCAGGCTTTACATGGCCGTTATCGAGGGCTTCTTTCAGCGGGCCTCTGAAATAAGGCCCCTTATCGAACGGCCAGCCCGATTGCTGATCGAGCCCGTTATTGGCCGCCGGAATGGTCGAATGGGTCGCGCCCCAGTCGGACATCACATAGCCCTTATAGCCCCAGTCCTGCTTAAGAACCTCCGTCAGCAACCACTGGTTTTCACAACCATATTGTCCGTTGACGATATTATAGGAACACATCACCGAGCCGGGATTGCCAACCTCGATACCAATCTGGAAAGCCAGTAACTCAGACATACGCGCAGGCGTATCATCAATCCTCACATCAATCGTAAAGCGGTTGGTTTCCTGATTGTTGAACGCCAGATGCTTGATGGTCGAGATGATATTATTCGACTGAATACCCTTGATCTGTTCGCCGACCATGACACCGGCCAGCAGCGGATCTTCACCGGCATATTCAAAGGTACGGCCATTGCGCGGGTCACGATTGGTATTGAGACTACCCGCCAGATGAACGTTGAAGCCCGACAGGCGCGCTTCACGCCCGATCATAGCCCCGCCGTCATGGGCCAGTTTCCGATCCCACGTCGCGGCAGTGGCGATCCCCGAAGGCAGGGCGGTTCTGAGGCGCGGATTTGGCCCGCGTTGTGAGGCGACGCCAATACCGGCATCCGTCTGCCACTGATTAGGGATACCAAGGCGCGGCACACCATAAACAAAGCCCGCCGACTGAGGGCGGCTTTCGGCAGGTTGCGCCCACTTCAGGCCCGGAATATCGCCGCGTTCATTCAGCCATTCGCCATCTGAGCCAAAATGGCCGAACACGAGCGTGAGCTTTTCGCTCTGGGTCATTTCTTTTAGCAAAAGTTCAGTGCGTTCTTCGGCACTCAGGCTCTTATTGAGCCAGGGCGTTTGCGCCGGCGGGGCCAGCGTCGCCGCCTGCGCGGCGTGACCCGCATCCTGTGCCATGACACCCAGAGGCGCACCAAAGGCCAGAGTCGTCACCGTGAGCATAAGCCCGATTTTTCCGTATAAACGCATTTTCCCTGCCCGATATGATTATGGATGGTTTATTATTGTCAGGCAGATTACACGCCTTTTTATGTCTGTGAAGTCATTTTTATGACATCGATGTCTTTTTTAATTTTGCCCTTATCAATAAATGCTATCAATGCCCTTGTTTTCTTAAGAGTGTCAGCTTAAATTGAGGGTCGGCGGGTCTTGCTGCGGCTCTCGTCAGCGATCACCTAATCCTTCTGACCTTAATCTCTTAGAACGGGGACTGTCCCTGACTGGGGTCGTGGCCCCTATCACATGGTTCCCACCTGACTTGTCAGGTCTGAGTGGATTTAAACGCTTCGCAACGGTTCATACGCGGCGCCGCCACACATGGCCTCAGGCCCTGCACCCCTTTGACCTGAGGCCGTTGGCACCGGCCTTCATTATTTCCCACAGATTGTACCTTTTGCATCTGCCTTGACAGTGCAGGTGCGAAAATGGCAAAACCGGCGCTTCCTCAGGGAGTAGCCGGGGC
>JBCEBX010000314.1:1116-11393 GCA_039206455.1 Asticcacaulis sp. | reverse complement strand
TCGCCATGGACGGTACCGAAGGTCTGGTTCGCGGTCAGGAAGTCACCGACCTCGGGGCGCCGATCACGGTTCCGGTTGGTCCGGCGACCCTTGGTCGCATCATCAACGTCATCGGTGAGCCGATCGACGAAGCTGGCCCGATTGAGACCCAGTTCTTCAACCCGATTCACGCCGAAGCCCCTGCCTTTGAAGATCAGGCCACCTCGGCTGAGATCCTCGTTACGGGCATCAAGGTTATCGACCTGATCTGCCCTTACGCCAAGGGTGGTAAGATCGGCCTGTTCGGCGGCGCCGGTGTGGGCAAGACCGTTACGATCCAAGAGTTGATCAACAACATCGCCAAGGCCTATGGCGGGTATTCGGTATTCGCCGGTGTGGGTGAGCGTACCCGCGAAGGTAACGACCTGTACCACGAAATGATCGAGTCCAAGGTGAACGAGCACGGCGGTGGCGGTGCTTCGCGTTGTACGCTGGTTTACGGCCAGATGAACGAGCCTCCGGGCGCGCGTGCCCGTGTGGCCCTGACCGGTCTCGCTCAGGCCGAATATTTCCGCGATCAGGAAGGCAAGGACGTTCTGTTCTTCGTCGACAACATCTTCCGCTTTACGCAGGCCGGTTCCGAAGTGTCCGCGCTTCTGGGCCGTATTCCTTCGGCCGTGGGCTATCAGCCGACACTGGCGACCGAAATGGGTAAGCTGCAAGAGCGTATTACCTCGACGAACAAGGGGTCGATCACCTCGGTTCAGGCCGTTTACGTTCCTGCCGATGACCTGACCGATCCGGCACCAGCCGCTTCGTTCGCCCACCTTGATGCGACGACCGTTCTGTCACGTTCGATTGCCGAACAGGGCATCTATCCGGCCGTTGACCCGCTGGATTCGACTTCGCGTATTCTTGATCCGCGCGTTGTCGGTGAAGAGCACTATCAGGTGGCTAACCAGGTTCAGCAAATCCTTCAGCAGTACAAGGCCCTGCGCGATATTATCGCCATTCTGGGCATGGACGAACTGTCGGAAGAAGACAAGCTGGTCGTGGCCCGCGCCCGTAAGATCCAGCGCTTCCTGTCGCAGCCGTTCCACGTGGCTGAAATCTTCACCGGTACGCCTGGCGTTCTGATGAAGCTTGAAGACACCATCAAGGGCTTCAAGGGTATCGTAAACGGTGACTACGACCATCTGCCGGAAGCGGCTTTCTACATGGTTGGCCCGATTGAAGAAGCTATTGCCAAGGCTGAGAAGCTGGCGGCAGAAGCCTAAGACCTTTCACACAAAAGTCCCGAGGCTCTGGCCTCGGGGTACTTTTTGTGTGGTTTATTTGTTTTAGATTTGTCTCGACAAATCGCAGGAGCAGGGAAGCCGTACATGGCTGACAAACTTCACGTTTCGCTGGTGACACCGGAAAAGGAACTCTATTCCGGCTATGTCGATCAGGTCATTGCACCGGGTTCTGAAGGTGAATTTGGCGTGCTGGTAAACCATGCGCCGTTCATGACGACTCTGGCCGAAGGCACGGTAACGATTATCGAT
Organism: Asticcacaulis sp.; assembly: GCA_039206455.1. GTDB lineage: Bacteria > Pseudomonadota > Alphaproteobacteria > Caulobacterales > Caulobacteraceae > Asticcacaulis. The sequence goes on along the minus strand of JBCEBX010000314.1, from coordinate 9,867 downwards.
GGCGCGAAAACCATCCAGTATCAGGTACGTGGCGGCTTTGCCGATGTGAACGCCGAGGGCATCACCATTCTGGCGGAACACGCCAGCGAGTATGGTGAAGACGTCGGTACGGTTCACTAAAGCGTTTGCCAATCAGGCAGAGAATAAAAACAGGGCAGGTTCCATAAATTGGAGCCTGCCCTGTTTCTTTTGTGGAAAAGCAAGATACCCACCACCCCTTTGCTGCGCAAAGCGGTCCCCCTCCCCGATGAATCGGGGAGGAGTGAAGAGGATTAGTGGGTGTTTATTACAAGGCTATTCGGCGGCCATCAGGGTGTCTTCGGCGACGGCGTTTTCGATATCACCGGTCAGTTCCGCATCCTCACATTCGCGGGCAATGTCACCGAGAGACACGACACCCACGATACGTTTTTCGGCATTGAGTACGGCCAGACGACGGATCTGCTGATCCTTCATATGCTGGGCGGCCTCAAGGACATCGTCATTTTCAAAGCAGTAAACGATGCGATCGGTCATCACCTCATCAATGGTGGCCTCCGGGCCCAGACCTTCGCCAAGGCCACGTACCACTATGTCGCGATCGGTAACCGCCCCGACCAGACGGTCATTATCGCCGACAGGCAGGTAGCCGCAGTCATAGTCCCGCATCAGGCGGGCGGCGACCCGCAGCGAGGTTTCAGGGCTGACAATCTTAAAGTCCGTACACATGACGTCATAGATACGCATAGTCACTCTCCTCAGTTCGGGATTCCGGATTGAGGGGGGAGCCTAGCAAATACGGCATAAGATAAGACGACAGGCCGGAGGGCTGTGGATAAAAATGTCGTTAGGAGGGTAAGCAAGATACCCCACCACCCCGCCGGTAAACCGGCGCGGTCCCCCTCCCCGCCAGAGGCAGGGAGGAATTTAGTTGCGGTAGAAGCTTTTGTACCAGTCGATAAAGGCTTTGACGCCCTGTGTGACCGGCGTGCGGGGCAGGAAGGCGGTGAGGCGTTGCAGCAAAACCGGGCTGGCATAGGTGCGCGGGACATCGCCTTTTTGCATCGGCAGGAGATTGCGCTTTAACGGCTTGTTTATGGCCTGCTCGATGCAGTCGATGAACGGCAGCAGGCCAATAGGCTGACCGCCGCCGATATTGACTATACGGAACGGCCCCTGTGGCGACAGGGTATCGTCTTCGACGCGATTGTCTTCGGAGGGGGCGACCGGCACCAGACGCACCACAGCTTCGATCAGGTCATCGATATAGGTAAAATCGCGTTCCTGACGGCCTTCGCCATAGACATCAATGGCGGTGTCTTTCTCGCCCGCCTCGACGAATTTGAACAGGGCCATGTCCGGCCGGCCATAGGGACCGTAGACGGTGAAGAAACGAAACGCCGTTGTCGGTATCTTCCACAGGTGGGCATAGGTATGGGCCATGACCTCCAGCGCCTTTTTGGAGGCGGCGTATAGGGTCAGGGGTTCGTGTGTGCGGTCGTTTTCCTCGAACGGGGCCTTTTCATTGGCGCCATAGACGGAGGAGCTTGAGGCCAGCAGCAGGTGTTGGGGCTTAAGTTCGCGCGCCACCTCAAGGAGGTTGAAGGTGCCGACAATATTGGAATCGATATAGGCGCGCGGGTTTTCAAGGCTGTAGCGCACACCGGCCTGAGCCGCGAGGTGGATGATGATATCCGGACGGAACGCCGTAGCGGAACCGGTCAGGGCCTCAGTGTCCTCAAGCATGGCTTCGGTGTGTTCATAGGCCGGATAGTCGCGCAAAATCTCAAGGCGCGAGAGTTTAAGCATGACATCATAATAGGGTGTCATGCCGTCAAAGCCATGGACTTCGTGGCCGTCATCCAGCAAACGTTTTGCCAGATGAAAGCCGATGAAGCCTGCCGTGCCGGTTATGAAAAAACGCATTAAGACCTAAGGTTTACAGGATCGACTGACCGGTTTTCGCCCAGTCAGCCATAAAGATTTCCAGCCCCTTGTCGGTCAGCGGGTGCTTGAAGAGCTCGTTGAACACGGCGGGCGGCAGGGTGGCGCAATCGGCACCTGCAATGGCGGCCTGAGCGACATGGGCGCTGTTGCGCAGCGAAGCGGCCAGAATTTCGGTGTCGAAATCATACTGGTCATAGACCGTACGAATATCGTGCAGAAGCTGAATGCCGTCGGCGCCCTGATCTTCGAGGCGACCTACGAAAGGCGAGACGAATGTTGCACCGGCCTTGGCGGCCAGGAGCGCCTGAGGCACCGAGAAGCACAGGGTGACATTGGTCATCAGGCCCTGTTCGGAAAAGGCCTTGGTGGCCTTGAGGCCGTCAACGGTCAGCGGCACCTTGATGACAATGTTCGAAGCGATAGCCGCCAGCTTTTCACCTTCGGCAATCATTTGCTTATAGTCGGTGGCGGTGACTTCGGCAGAAATCGGGCCGTCAATCATTTCGGCGATTTCTTTGATGACTTCGGCGATAACGCGACCGGATTTGGCAATCAGGGTCGGATTGGTCGTGACGCCATCAATCAGGCCTGTCTCATTGAGCTCGGCCAGAAGCTTGGTGTCGGCGGTATCGGCAAATATCAGCATGGAGGCACCTCGGATTGGATAGAATGGGGTATATAGTCAGGTTCAGGTTTCACAAGCCCTAAGTCGGCATATGGCTATTAAATGTCCTGAATGTTTCATCAGGGTTTTCGCAAAATGTCTTATGGGCAAAGATTGTTTAACATTCGTGATTATAGGTAGTTAGCCTTTGTTTGCTAAAGGCGGAACGAAGCAGCTCTTGTATTTTCAGTCAGGATTTTTTGTCCATGTGTGGCATTATTGGTATTATCGGCACCTCCGAAGCGGCACCGCGTCTGGTTGAAAGCCTAAGACGGCTGGAATATCGCGGCTATGACAGCGCCGGTATTGCCGTGGTCACGCCCGAAGGGGTGGCGCGTCGCCGTGCCGCCGGTAAGATCAGAAATCTTGAGGGCGAGATTGAGGCGGCACCGGTTTCCGGTCAGGTCGGCATCGGGCATGTGCGCTGGGCGACACATGGCGCGCCCACCGTGGCCAATGCCCACCCGCATAGCCACGGGGCGGTGACGCTGGTGCACAACGGCATTATTGAGAACTATGCCGAGATCAAAGCCGAATTGGAAGCCAAAGGGCATGTGTTCAGCTCGGATACCGATACCGAGGTGATTGCGCATCTTCTGGATGTTACGCTGAAGACCGGTCTGGGTTTAAGGGAGGCGTTCAAGGCCGTGCTGGATCGCTTGCATGGAGCCTATGCGCTGGCGATTATCGTCGAGGGGGAGGCCAATACGCTTTTGGGCGCACGGCGCGGATCGCCGCTGGTGGTCGGCTGGGGCAATGGCGAGATGTTCCTAGGCTCCGATGCGCTGGCGGTCGGGCCGTTTACGCAGAAAATTACCTATCTGGAAGAAGGCGACTGGGTGGTCTTGTCGCCTGAAGGGGCGGAAATCTATGACGCCAGTGGCGGGCGGGCGAACCGTCCGGTGGCGACCGTGCCAGCTTCGGCGGCGCTGGTGGAAAAGGGCGCGTTCAGGCACTTCATGGAAAAGGAAGTGCACGAGCAGCCTGAAAGTACGCAGCGTACCCTGTCGGCCTATCTCGATCCGGTGCAGGGCGGACTTAAGGCCTCGGTGCTTGAAAGCGTTGATTTCGCCAGGGTCAGCCGGTTGCAGATTATCGCCTGCGGCACCGCCTATTATGCGGGCTATATTGCTAAGTACGCCTTTGAGAAGCTGGCGGGGTTGCCGGTCGATGTCGAGGTGGCCTCTGAGTTCCGTTACCGCGAACCGGCGATCATGGAGGGCACGCTGGCTCTGGCGGTATCGCAGTCGGGGGAAACGGCAGATACGCTGGCGGCGCTGCGCTGGTGCAAGGCGCAGGGTCATCAGACGGCGGCGCTTGTGAACGTCCATACCTCGACCATGGCCCGTGAAGCGGACATTTTGTGGCCGACACATGCGGGGCCGGAAATCGGTGTCGCTTCGACCAAGGCGTTTACGGCGCAATTGTCGGCGCTTCTGGCGCTTGTGGTGGCCGCAGGGGTGCAGCGCGGGCGTATCGAGGCGTCAGAACAGGCGCGTCTGGTGCAGCTTCTGCTGGAGAGTCCCGGCCTGATTTCGCATGCTGTGGGCATGGATGCCGATATTGCCCGCACGGCCTACGGTTTGTCGAAGGCGCGCGATGTGATTTATCTCGGGCGCGGGGCCATGTTCCCGCTGGCGCTTGAGGGCGCATTAAAGCTTAAGGAAATCAGTTATATCCATGCCGAGGGCTATGCGGCGGGGGAACTTAAGCACGGGCCGATCGCGCTGATTGATGAAAATACGCCGGTTGTGGTAATTGCGCCGGATGATGAGTTGTTTGAAAAGACGGCGTCAAATGTTCAGGAAGTGGCGGCGCGCGGTGGGCCGGTGATCATGATCACCGATGCCACGGAGAAGGTGCCGAACCTTAATGGTGGGCTTAAGGTTATCAAGGGGCCAGCCTGTGATCCGTTTATTGCGCCGCTGGTCTATGCGGTGCCGATGCAGCTTCTGGCCTATCATACGGCGGTGCATAAGGGCACGGATGTCGATCAGCCGCGTAATCTGGCCAAGTCCGTCACGGTGGAATAGTTTCGGGCGGGGGTGGTTAGGGGGATGTTGACATCAAAACATCGAGCCACTCTTTTAAAGTTGCTGGCTGCGAGTGCATTTGTCTGGGTGGCTTTCAAGATACAGGCATATAGCAACGCCCATGTCACGCTCATGCAGACGCCCTGCTATAGCGACTTTGCCCGGTGTCCGTCTTTTCAATACGATCTTTTCGGTGATGGCACGGTCGTTTACCAGAATGTGGATTTGAGCGATCCCGTGACCTATCGGATCAGTCGTCTTGAGGCGATCCATGCCATCTGGCGGATTGACGTCTCAGCTATCCGAAACGGTTATTGGGAAGGCGCGGGTGGAATCCATACGCCAAGCTGCATCGTACATTTCAGGCTGGCACGGCGGTTTGTTGAAAACGTCTGCGGGACACCACATCTTGGGGAAACTGATAGGATTGAACCCGCTTTTATACCTCTGATTAAGGTGCTGAGGCTTGATACAAAAAATTCTGATTATGCCCCCACACTACCGGATCATATCAACGCGCAGGCATTCGTATTCAGCTCAAAATATCCGGTAGACCCCCTATTCTGGAAACCCTCGCCACCGCCTCCCCCTGAGCAGGTGTCGTCACCCTATTAATGCTGGAGACGGTTGACGCGGTAAGTGTATACAATAGGCCGTCAGATGGAGGATATTTCCCGTGACTGTCTCAGAACACCTGTCAGCTATCTCGCTGGGGCCGTACACCCCGCCGGTAAACCGGCGCGGTCCCCTCCCCATTACAGATATTTGGCGAACCATGCCAGAAGGTCGTTCCAGCCTTCGCGCGCCGCTTCGGGTTTGTAGCTCGGGCGGTAATCGGCGTGGAAAGCGTGCTTGGAGTCAGGGAAGACTTTGATATGGCTGGGGGTTTTGCCGGAGGCTTTTAAGGCGGTATTGGCGCGGTCAACCGTCTCCTGAGGGATGCCCGCATCGTCTGAGGCATAGAGGCCAAGTACGGGTTTGGTCAGGTCTGGGATGATATCAGCGGGCCACGGCCGGTCTTCGGCCCCGAGGAAGTCGTCAGGTTTCGGGCGCTCAAGGCGGCCATACCAGGCGACACCGGCCTTGATATCGGGGATTTGAGCGGCGGCCATCCATGTCACGGCCCCGCCCCAGCAGAAACCGGTGATGCCCATGCGCGACGTGTCGGCAAATTTGACACCCTTATCCTGACCGACATCGGGATCGGATTTCAGCCAGCTGATCAGTCGGTTAAGGTCGCCCATGACCTGAGTGTGCGGGGCCTGTTCGACCAGTTTGCGCACTTCGGAAAATTCAGTGATGGCGGCGGCGATGCCTTTGCGGGCGAAGGGGTCGAAGGCAAGGGCCACATATCCGGCATGGGCCAGACGGCGGCAGGTGTCACGGATATAGTCGTGCAGGCCCCAGACTTCGGGGACGACAATAATGACCGGACGGTTGTGCGCGGTTTCCGGCAGGGCAATATAGGCGGGGATCTCATAGCCAGCGTCACCTGAGGCAATGGTCAGGTCTTTGGCGATCAGGCCGGTTGAAGGGGTGGTAATGGCGGCGGCGTTCAGTTGGCCGGCGCTCAGGGCATATCCGGCAAAAAACAGACCGGCCAGCCCCCGGCGGCTTAGGTGGAAATCTTCGGGTTCGAAGCCTTCGGGACGTGTGAGTGTTACCTGTCTGGTCATGCGTATAAGCTCCCCTCTGTGTTTTCGTGGATATAAAAGCAGGAACGGTGGGCGTGGCAATAGGTTTAATGACCATAAAAAATCTACAGGCTTTTGCGAAAACCCCTTGCGAGGACGTGAAATACCCCCATATCCGCTACAGATTTCAAGGATGGTCAGAAGATCGAACTTGAAAAAATCGTCACTTTTATCTTATCGGGGATGGACAAAGGCGGTGCTTAATCGTCAAAAGGCTGCCAAACACCATTCGCCTAAACGGAGCAAGACTGAAACCCATGGCTAAAATCATCGGTATTGACTTAGGGACCACCAATTCCTGCGTGGCCGTCATGGACGGCAAGAACCCAAAGGTGATCGAAAACGCCGAGGGCGTGCGTACCACCCCTTCGGTTGTGGCCATCGTTGACAATTCGGAGCGCCTTGTTGGCCAGCCCGCAAAACGTCAGGCCGTCACCAACCCGACCAACACCTTCTTTGCCATCAAGCGTCTGATCGGTCGTAGCTACGATGATCCGCTGGTGACCAAGGACAAGGGCATGGTCCCTTATGAGATCGTCAAGGGCCCGAACGGCGACGCCTGGGTGCGCGCCCATGGTCAGGACTATTCACCGCAACAGATTTCGGCCTTTACGCTGCAAAAGCTTAAGGAAGATGCCGAGGCCTATCTCGGTGAAACCGTAACCCAAGCCGTTATTACGGTTCCGGCCTATTTTAACGACGCCCAGCGTCAGGCCACCAAGGATGCCGGCAAGATCGCCGGTCTTGAAGTTCTGCGCATCATCAACGAGCCGACCGCGGCCGCTCTGGCCTATGGTCTTGAAAAGAACGACGGCAAGAAGATCGTGGTTTATGACCTTGGCGGCGGTACGTTCGACGTGTCGATCCTTGAGATCGGTGACGGCGTCTTCGAAGTGAAAGCCACCAATGGCGACACCTTCCTTGGCGGTGAAGACTTCGACCTGCGCGTCGTTGATTATCTGGCGGATGAGTTCAAGAAGGAAAACGGTGTTGACCTTCGTACCGACAAGCTGGCGCTGCAACGCCTGAAGGAAGAAGCGGAAAAGGCCAAGAAGGAACTGTCGACCACGGCACAGTACGACCTGAACCTGCCGTTCATTTCGATGAATGCCTCTGGCCCGCTGCACCTGAACCTCAAGCTGACCCGTGCGAAGCTGGAGTCGCTGGTTGAAGACCTGATCCAGAAGACCATTGCCCCTTGTCAGCAAGCCCTTAAAGACTCAGGTCTCAAGGCATCTGACATCGACGAAGTGGTGCTGGTCGGTGGTATGACCCGTATGCCCAAGGTTGCCGAAGCGGTTAAGGCCTTCTTCGGTCGCGAGCCGCACAAGGGTGTGAACCCTGATGAAGTCGTGGCGCTGGGTGCGGCGGTTCAGGCCGGTGTGCTTCAGGGCGACGTGAAAGACGTTCTGCTTCTGGACGTGACGCCGCTGACGCTTGGGATTGAGACGCTTGGGGGCGTATTCACGCCGCTGATCGAGCGTAACACCACCATTCCGACCAAGAAGTCGCAGACCTTCTCGACGGCGGATGACAATCAGTCAGCCGTGACGATCCGCGTCTTCCAGGGCGAGCGTCCTATGGCGGCGGATAACAAGATGCTCGGTCAGTTTGATCTGGTCGGTATTCCGCCCGCACCGCGTGGCGTGCCGCAGATTGAAGTGACCTTTGACATCGACGCCAACGGCATCGTGCAGGTTCACGCCAAGGACAAGGCGACCAACAAGGAGCACTCGATCCGTATTCAGGCCAATGGCGGTCTGTCGGATGCGGATATCGAGGAAATGATCAAGACGGCTGAAGCCAACAAGGCGGAAGACGAGAAGCGTAAAGAGCTGATCGAAGTCCGCAATCAGGCCGATGCCCTGATCCATTCGACCGAAAAGGCCGTCAAGGACTTTGGCGATAAGGTCGGTGCTGAGGATAAGACGGCGATCGAAGCGGCCCTGACCGAGCTTAAGTCGGCCAAGGACGGCGAAGATGCCGAAGCCATCAAGACGGCGCATCAGGCGCTTCTGACCGCTTCTATGAAGCTTGGGGAAGCCATGTACGCGCAACAGGCCGGTGAGGCTGGTGATGAGGCTCAGGCCGCCGATGACGGCGTGGTTGATGCCGAGTTCGAAGAAGTCGATGGCGACGAGAAGAAAAACGCCTAATCAGCGTTTGTGACACTGAGGGGGAGTCTTGGATTCAGGACTCCCCTTTTTTATGAGAGTTTGGGGCCAAGGGCGGATCTATGGCGCGTGACTATTACGAAATTCTGGGCGTTGGGCGTGAGGCGGATGACGCTGCGCTGAAATCGGCCTTCCGTAAAAAGGCGATGGAGCATCACCCTGACCGTAATCAGGGCGATCCTCAGGCCGAGGCGCGTTTCAAGGAAGTAAACGAAGCCTATTCGGTGCTGTCGGATGCGCAAAAGCGGGCGGCCTATGAC
>JBCEBX010000314.1:0-1106 GCA_039206455.1 Asticcacaulis sp. | reverse complement strand
TTCGGGCATGAGGGCGTCAATGGCAACGGCGGTGGCTTTGGTGGCGGCGGGGCCGGGTTCTCGAATGTCGAGGATATCTTCGCCGAGATGTTCGGTGATGTGTTTGGCGGTGGCGGGCGTCGTCAGAATGGCCCGCAACGCGGCGCAGATGTGCGCTTTGATTATGAAATCACGCTTGAGCAGGCCTATCAGGGAGCGGATGTCGAGCTGAATGTGCCGACGACCCTGACCTGTGAGGTGTGTAACGGTTCCGGTGCCAAGGCGGGCTCTAAGCCTCAGACCTGTTCGACCTGTGGCGGTCACGGGCGGGTGCGGGCGTCCAATGGGTTTTTTCAGGTCGAGCGCGGCTGTCCGACCTGTGGCGGTGCCGGTCAGGTGATCAAGGACCCCTGCGGCAATTGTCATGGCCACGGTCAGGTGCGCGCCAACCGCAAGCTGAATGTGCGTATTCCCGCCGGTGTCGATGACGGGGCGCGTATCCGCCTGTCCGGCGAAGGTCAGGCCGGTGCCAAGGGCGGGCCCAAGGGTGATCTGTATATTTTCCTTAGTGTCGGTGAACACGACATCTTTGAGCGCGATGGCGACGACCTGCATTGTACGATTCCGGTGCCTATGGCGACCGCCGTGCTTGGGGGTGAGGTCGAGGTGCCGTGCCTGATGGGGGGCAAGGACTGTGACGGTATGTGCCGTCTGGATGTGTCGATCCCCGAAGGCGCGCAGACCGGCCACAAGGTCAAGATCAAGGGCAAGGGTATGCCGTCGCTTAACGGACGCGGCAAGGGCGATCTGCTGGTTGAGCTTTTTGTTGAAACGCCCAAGCATCTGACGTCTGAGCAGAAGGAGCTGATGCGTCAGTTCGCGGCTCTGTCGGAAGAGCAGTCCTATTCGCAGTCGCAGGGCTTTATGCATAAGGCCAAGCGCTTCTGGGACGATATTACGGGTACGGCCTAAGGCAGGGCAGGGCCTCAGGCCCTGCACCCGTTTGCCCTGAGGCAGAGGGCTGTTTTCATTGTGTGATTAAGGGGGCATCTGATCAGGTTTGCCCCACCCACCCCTTCGGGTGCCCCAACGCTTGCGAAAGCTGTACTTTCGCTGACGCTATACCC
>JBCEBX010000313.1:0-2852 GCA_039206455.1 Asticcacaulis sp. | reverse complement strand
CGCGAAGACAGCTATTCGGCGGTTCAGCGCAACGCCATGCGCGTCTGGCGCGGCGAAGGTAACTTCCTCGATTTCCTCAGCGAAGACGAAGACGTCTCGAAGTTCTTCACCCGCGCAGAGCTTGAGCCCTTCTTCGACCTTGGTTACCACACCAAGCACGTTGACACGATCTTCGCCCGCGTCTTTGGTGCCTAAGCTATTCCCCTCCCCTGCAAGGGGGGCGGAGGTAGCATTGAGCTTTAGCGAAAATGACGGAAGGGGCTACAGGCCGTGGCCGCCCCCTCCGTCAGCGACTTCGCGCTGACATCTCCCCCGCTTCGCAGGGGAGGAGGAGTAAAAAACATGTCCCTCACCCTGCTCTCAGACGCCTTTGACTTCGACGGTTTTAGTGATCGTTTCGCCAAAAAAGGCCGTGTCAGACTCGAAGGCGCGCTCTCACCTGATGATGCTCATGCGGTACATATTGCCCTTGAGCAGCAAACCCTGTGGGAACTGCACCTGATGAGTGCTGACGGCACGCCCGACATCATCTCGCGCACCGAGCTTGAGGAATTAAATCCGTCCGAAATTCAGGACCGCCTGTCCGCCGCCGCTGAACGGGCGCAAACGGGGCTGTCGTTCCTGCATCTGGGATATGATCTGACGTCAGAAGCCGCCCTGCGTAATCTGGGGGAGGATCACCCGCTATTTCGTCTGGCGCAACGGGTCTGGTCGCCGGATTTTGCCACTTTCTGTCAGTCCTTGACCGGTCTTTCAGACCTTAAGCTTCAGACCCTGACGGCCACCGCCTATCGTCCCGGTGATTTTTTCACCATGCACACCGACAAGGACGCGGCCTTAAGTTTTGAGTGGAACTTCACCCACGACTGGCGCTCGGACTGGGGCGGGCAGATTCTGTTCCATTCGCCTTCGGGGGACCTTGAGGGCGGGATTATGCCGCGCCTGAACGATCTATCGCTCTATGCCGGTGATCAGCCGCGCTCGATTGCCTCTCTGGCCGCCTATGCCGGTGGCCCGCGCTTTGCCATTAGCGGGCGGTTTGCCTGAGGGCCGTGACGCCCCACGCTTATGGTCTTGATCTTGCAGTCCGCTTAAGCCAATGTGCAGCGGCCTGACGGGACAGGCAAACAGCGGGGGCATTCACGGTGGTTATACCTGATTTTCTGACACTCGATTTCCTGACGCCCGAGGTTCTGCGCCCCGAAGTGCAGGCTTTTGCCAATGGCTTTCCTGTCACTCTGCTGCATGCGGGCGTCACGCTTGTGATGCTGGTGGTCGGTGCCTTTATCTATTCCATCCTCACCCCTTACAAGGAAATAGGCCAGATACGCGAAGGCAATTCCGCCGCCGCCGTGGCCTATGGGGGCGTAATTTTCGGTCTGGCCATTCCTCTGGCGGCATCGCTTGGGGCTTCGACTTCATTGCGGGAAATCGTCATCTGGGGCGGGGCGACTATCCTGCTGCAACTGTTTGTCTTCAGGCTGGTGGACTTTCTGCTGACGGGTTTACCCGCGCGCATCAATGAGGGCGAAGTCTCTGCCGCCGTGCTTCTGGTGGCGGCCAAGCTATCGGCGGCACTGGTGCTTGCCGCAGCCGTGTCAATTTAGAACAGGCTTCAGGGGGGATCAGGCGATGAAAGTTCCCGACTGGATCGTCTATGGCGCGGCGCTGGGCCTGATTATCGGTATCACGGGACATTGGGCGGAAAACTCCGTAGCCCCCGAAGCGCCACCACCGCCCGGCCCCGGTGAAATGGCGTTGTTTGCCACCTTCACCCCTTTCAGCCCCAGTGAAATCATCACCCTGCCCCTGATGGACAAGCAGGAAAAGCGCGGCACGGCCTTTTCCGTTTCAAAGGACGGCGAATGGGTGGTGGCGCGCGAAAGCCTTAAGGAGTGTGCCCATCCCTTTATCAATGTCGGGGGCAATCTGGGGGTGCCCTTTACCACCCGCCAGATTGACGGCCTTGAAAACTACGTGCTGGCAGTGACCAGTGGCGGCGGCAGGCCCTTACCTATGGCCGCCCCCAATTCACTTAAGCCGGGTATGCGCGGCTTTATGCCGGGCTTCCCTCAGGGACATATTGGCGAAGCCACCGCGCGCCTGATTGGGGAAACCCGTCTCAAAAGCCGACGCCGCTTTGAAGGCCCTGAAACGGTTATGGCCTGGGCCGTTGCCGGTCGCACACAGAATATTCCGGGCAGTCTCAATCAGCTTCTGGGCGGGCCGACCCTTAATGCCCAAAGTGAGGTTGTAGGCATCACCATCAAAACCAAGCCACGTCGCGGGCGTATCTATTCCTCGACCCCACAAACCCTTACGGCGCTTACAACCGCGTCATCCAGGCCACAGGAAACGGGGCCTGAGAATTTGTTGACACGCCGTAATTACGGCACCGTGTCGGATACGTTGCGTCGCGAATACCGCGTCGTGCAGGTCGGCTGCATCAAAACCTGAGACTATTCAGGCTTCTTGTCAGCCGTGTCCTTATCAATGACCTTGATCTTGTTACCGGGTGCCACCTGTATGTCAGGCGTCAGACTATTGTCATTGGCATCTTGCGGCACATCATATTCATGGCCCTTCTCCGGCGGAAAATATTCCTTGTCTTCGCCAGCCTGATTGAGTTCTCCGGGGGTAAAGACCTTTTTTCCGACGTGCTCGGCAACATCCGCAGGCGTACGATCAGCGGGATTTTTTGTAGACATGACATACCTCCTTATTAAATAAGGAGTTTAATCCCTGAAATATAAAAAGCCTGTCCGCACAGAGGCAGGGATTTATAAAAGCCGCCTAGGAAGGTCAGGAACCTGAGGCCCGGCTATTCGCCTTTGGTGTCGGCGTTATAATAC
>JBCEBX010000312.1:0-11468 GCA_039206455.1 Asticcacaulis sp. | reverse complement strand
GCGATAACCGCTGCCCCCAGAAGCGTTACCACAGGCAACAGGTCTATGGCGTGGGCTTCGGATGACATGGTAATGCGCCTTTCAAGGGTGTTCGGGATGTTTTCTCTTATCGACTGTGACTTGTCCAGTATGTGAGCGGTAAGGACAGATCGAAAACGCACCTTTTTAATGGTGCAAATTCCGCTATGTATAGGGCCGCTTTAATAACCGAGTACGCACCGTGAGCAGCCATACCCCATCCGTTAAGCGCCTGACCGCGCCCGAAATTCGCGCCCGTAAGGGGAAGACGCCTCTTGTCTGCCTGACGGCCTATACGACGCCTGTGGCCGAGATACTGGATGAGGCTTGCGATATTTTGCTGGTCGGGGACAGTCTGGGGATGGTCGTGCACGGTTTGCCATCGACCATTGGTGTGACCATGGAAATGATGATTCTGCATGGTCAGGCGGTGATGAGGGGGGCGAAAAAAGCGTTTGTCGTCATCGATATGCCCTTCGGTTCCTATGAAAGCAGCCCTGAACAGGCTTTTCAGAACGCGGTACGCATACTTAAGGAAACCGGTGCGCAGGCGGTAAAGGTCGAGAGCGGGCCTACGGTGCATGAAACCATTGCCTATCTGACGCAACGCGGAATTCCGGTCATGGGCCATGTGGGCTTAAGGCCGCAGGCGGTCAATGTCGATGGTGGCTTCAAGGCCAAGGGGCGCACGGCCAGAGAGCGTGACATTGCCTTGCAGGAGGCACGCGACAGCGCACAGGCCGGTGCCTTTGCCATTGTTGTCGAAGGTGTGGCCGCCGATCTCGCCGGAATCATCACCGCCGAGGTCGATGTGCCGACAATTGGGATCGGGGCATCCAGTCAGTGTGACGGCCAGATTCTGGTGACGGATGACATGCTGGGCCTGTTTGATTGGTCGCCCAAATTTGTCCGGCGCTATGCCAGCCTCAGGGAGCAGATTCGTGAAGCCGCCCTTTCCTATGCCCGCGATGTCGCCAGTCGCGACTTTCCCGCCCAACAAGAGACATATTTTACCAAGTAATATGCAGGCGGGGGAGACGTTTATCCTTAATCGTGCCCTAAACGTGATTGCGTAACGTCGCCTCTGAGGGTAGGTTCGCGCCCCAGATAAGCCCCAGATGAGACGGTGTCCCGCGGATCACCGTCACTATGCTAAGACAGAGGATTCTAAGTGAGCGATATTTTTGAAGAAGCCGAAGAGGGCCTGCGCCGTGACCGTTGGGTCGCCATTGCCAAGAAGAGCGCGCCCTGGGTCGGTGGAATCCTTGGCGGGGCCTTGATTCTGTCTCTGGGCTACTGGGGCTATACGGCCTGGCAGGACCAGCAGATGAACAAAAGCTCCGAAGCCTATAATGCGGCTCTGGAAATCGCGGAAACCGGTGACCTTGAGAAGGCAAAGGCCGAATATCTCAAGGTGGTTGAGACCGGATCGGATGGTTATAAGGCGCTGGCGCTGATGCAGCTTGCCGGTATTGCGCTTGAGGACGATAAACCGGCTGAGGCGCTGAAATATTTTGACGACGCGGCCAAGGCCAGTTCAGCGCCGCTGGTTTCCGATCAGGCGGCTCTGAAAGCGGCCTTTATCGCTATCGATACCGGTTCACTTGATGACGTTAAAAAGCGTCTTGAGCCGCTGATGAAGGACGGCCGGCCCTATGCCCCTCTGGCGCGTGAGGCTCTGGCCATGGCCAAGGTGCAGCACGGTGATATGGCGGGGGCCAAGACCGACCTTCAGCTTCTTTCGGTAAGCCTTGATGCCCCTGAAGGGGTCAAGCAGCGCGCCGAAGCCACGCTGGCGGCGATTGATTCCGGTGCTGCCGAAGCGGCCCGTGAAGCGCTTAAGTTACCTGAAGCCCAGCTTCCGCAACAACCGCCTGCCCAATCCGCGCCAGTTCCGGCTCCGGCACCCGTGCCAGCACCGGCCCAATAACACGATATAACGACCCTGACGAAAGATCGCACACGCATGTCTGCCCTGATGAAATTGTCTTCTTATGCGAAAACGTCTCTGGTTAAGTCCTGCGCCGTCACGGCGCTGGCGTCAGCGGTGTTTCTGTCGGGCTGTTCGACGGTCAATCGCCTCAATCCGTTTACCGGAAGCGATGAGCCGAACGAGGTCGCGACACAGGGCGAGCGCATCTCCATTGTTGCCTTTGAAGAAGGCGTCACAGCCTCCGAGCGTCTGGCGGGGCAGGACTATTACATCCCCGCACCACGTGCTGTGGCTGCCTGGACGCTCAGCACCGGCCCTCAGGGTCAGGAAATCGAAAACATCGCGGCGGCGGCTGATTTTGAGATCGCCTGGTCGAAATCCGTAGGCGTCGGTTCTAAGGGCGAGTCTCAGGTTCTGGCCCAACCGGTATCTGACGGGCAACTGATCTACACTATGGACGGTGAGGCACGTGTATCAGCATTTGACGCCGAAACCGGTCGTCAGGTCTGGAGTGAGAATCTCAATCCGGACATTCGCCGCGATAAAAATGCCTTTGGCGGCGGCCTGGCCCTGTCGGGGGAAACCCTGTTTGTCACCTCCGGCTTTCGCTTCATAAGTGCGATTAATGCCAAAACCGGCGCGACGCTGTGGATAAAAACGCTGGAAACACCAGTGCGTGCCGCGCCGACCGTGACGCCCAAGCTTGTGGTGTTCACGGACATTGACAATCAACTGATGGCGCTGGATCAGGCGACCGGCGAAATGGTCTGGAACTATCAGGCCATTGTTGAGCCTGCGCGTATTCTGCGTGCCTCGGCACCGGTCGTGAAAGACAATCTGGTGATTGCGCCGTTTTCATCCGGCGAACTGATCGCGCTCGATATCACCAGCGGCACACCGGTGTGGACACAGGTTCTGGCGCGTACGACCCGCACCAATGCCCTGTCTGAAATCCGCGATATTTCCGGCCGTCCGCTGGTACAGAACAATCTGGTCTATGCCGCCAGCCATTCGGGTATGTTTGCCGCGCTTGACCTGAAGTCAGGTCAGCCCCGCTGGACGATCCCGACCGATTCGATCAATGCGCCGTGGGGCGCAGGTGATGCCGTATTCCTGACCACGGTTCAGGGGGAGCTTTTGTCGGCTAATGCCAATTCGGGTCAGGTCTACTGGATCAAAGACCTGAATGAAGGACTGGCCAAGACGAAAAAGTCCTTCTTCTCCATGGGCTCAGGCAAGAAGGCGGCAAATCTGCCGGTGTGGACGGGGCCAGTGCTGGCTTCCAACCGTCTGGTAATGGTCAATTCGGTGGGGGAGGCGGTGACCTTTGACGCCAAGACCGGTGAGCGTCAGAAAACCCTCAAACTGGGTGATCCGACCTATCTGGCCCCGATTGCGGTGGGTAACAAACTTTATGTTGTGACCAATGCAGGCAAACTGGTGGCTATCCGCTAAGTCACGCCGATAACCGCGTCAGCAAAATGAAGTTCGCCATAGCCACAGAACGTTTTCGTCTGTAAAGACGGGACATGACTCTGAAAATTGCTATTGTCGGCAGACCGAATGTCGGCAAATCCACCCTGTTCAACCGCCTTGCGGGTAAAAAACTGGCGATCGTCGATGATCAGCCGGGCGTTACCCGTGACCGGCGTTATGCGACCGGTAATATCGGTGATATCGATCTCGATCTGATCGATACGGCGGGCTTTGAGGATGTATCCGACCAAAGCCTTGAATCGCGTATGCGTATTCAGACGGAAAAGGCGATCGAAGAAGCCGATGTCGCTTTGTTCGTCGTTGATGCCCGCGAAGGGGTAACGCCACTTGATCGCATCTTTGCCGACATCCTGCGTCTGCGCGACAAGCCGGTTCTGCTGATTGCCAACAAGGCCGAAGGTCACGCCGGTTTTGCCGGTGCCGAAGAAGCTCACGTGCTTGGATTTGGCGCACCGATCCATCTGTCGGCTGAACATGGCGAGGGCATTTCCGAGCTTTATGAAGGGCTTGAGAAATATCGTCAGCTGATCGAAGGCGACTATATGCCTTCGGAAGAGGATGACGAAGATGACGACAGCAAACCTATTCGTATTGCCATTATTGGCCGTCCCAATGCCGGTAAATCGACGCTGATCAACCGTTTGCTCGGCGAAGACCGTCTTCTGACCGGCCCTGAGGCCGGCATCACGCGCGATTCGATTTCGGTGAACTGGGAATATGAAGGCCGAAATATTCGCCTTGTCGACACGGCCGGATTGCGCCGTAAGGCACGCGTTCAGGAACGTTTGGAAAAGATGTCCACCGCTGACACCATCCGTGCCATTACCTTTGCAGAGGTTGTGGTGCTGGTTATGGATCAGGAAAACGCCTTCGAGACTCAGGATCTGCAGATTGCCGATCTGGTAGAGCGTGAAGGCCGGGCGCTGATCTATGTCATCTCCAAATGGGACACGACCGAAGAGCCTCAGGCCCGCCTGCACGAAATTCAGGAAGTGGCCGACCGCATGTTGCCGCAGTTGCGCGGTGCGCCTCTGGTGGCGCTTTCGGCGCTCAACGGGCGCGGTCTTGACCGGTTAATGCCTGCGATCCTTAAGGTTTATCGTAACTGGTCGGCCAAGGTGAAGACGCGCGACCTCAATGACTGGCTGGCTCTGGCTATTCAGCGTCACCCGCCGCCCGCCGTGGATGGCAAGCGCATCAAGCCGAAATATATGGCGCAAACCAAGGGGCGGCCACCGACCTTTGTGCTGTTTGCCAGCCGTGCCTATGCCATGCCGGATCATTACAGGCGCTATCTTATCAATAACCTGCGCGAATCTTTTGATATGCCGGGGGTGCCTATCCGTCTGACGGTTAAGGCGAATACGGGCGAAAACCCGTATGATGATAATTCGGCGTCCAAGACGACTTCGGGCCCGCCGCGTGTGCGCAAGGTCAAGCCTAAGCCCAACGTGAAGCCCGCGCACCCTAATCGTGTGCGTCAAAAGCCAAAATCAGCACCGGCAGCGCCGAAGGTCGTCGTTAAGGCGCGCTCAGAGCGTAAAACGGGGCCATCAACCAAGCCGGGCGCTGCGGGGCCGGGCGGGCGGACACGGCCAAAGGGAAAGTAAGGGGCTTGAAAATCTGAGGGACAGACCTTAGGTTTAGTGACAGATAATCAGACGGAGACTGTGTGTAATTATGGATTTTTCTTTGAAAACAAAGACCTTACCCCTTGTTTTCGGAGATTTTTCCTATGCCTGCATCTGTTGTTCTGTCCCGCCTGTCCTGGTCGACGCCTGACGGTTTTCGCCTTTTTTCCGAGCTTGATCTCTCATTTGGACCTGAGAAAACCGGCCTGATCGGACGAAATGGCGTGGGAAAATCCACGCTTCTACGCCTGATTACCGGTAAGCTGACGCCACAGGGCGGGCATATTAGTGTCAATGGCAAGATCGGTCTGCTGCCTCAGCTTACGGATATTGAATCCGGCCTGACTATCGGTGATGTCTTTGGCGTGGCTGAAGCCTTTGCGTGCCTGAAGCGTATAGAAACCTCTGAGGCCAGCGACGCGGATTATGCCGAGGCTGACTGGACGCTTGAGGCAAGGCTTGAAGCGACTTTACGCCATATGGGGCTTTCATTCACAGCAGATTCACTGCTGTCGGACATGTCCGGTGGTCAGCGTACCCGCACCCTGATTGCCGCGCTTATGTTTTCACAGCCTGATATTATCATACTCGATGAACCGACCAATCATCTTGATCGTCAGGGGCGCGAGGCCCTTACGGATTGGATCAGAGGCTACAAAGGGGCTGTCATTGTCGCCAGCCATGATCGTGAACTTCTGGAGGCAATGGACAGCATCATAGAATTGTCCGGCACAGGCGCTCAGGTATTTGGCGGGAACTGGAGCCATTATCAGCACCGTAAGGCGCTTGAGTTATCGGCACACCAGCACGACCTTAGTGAGGCGCAGAAGCAGATTGATCTGATTACGCAGAAAACGCAGCAAATCCGTGAACGTAAAGCGCGGAAAGATGGCGCAGGCGCACGAAAACACGCACGCAATGATATGCCGCGCATTCTTATGGATGCCCGTCGTAACGCCAGTGAAAACACCAGCGGTAATAATGCGCGTCTGGCGCAAAAGCGTATTGAAGCGGCCAGAACAACGGTAGAGTGGGCACGGGAATATATTGAAATCCTTGAGCCTATGCGGGTTGATATGGCTTCGACGGGTTTGCCATCGGGCCGCGAAGTGGTGCGCCTGACACAGGTGAGCGGTGGCTATGATCCCCATATGCCGGTGTTCAGTAATATATCTTTGGTGGTGAGCGGGCCGGAGCGTGTCGCCATAGAGGGGGCGAATGGGTCAGGAAAATCGACCCTTTTATCCCTGATAACCGGTGCGCTTGAGCCTGTTTCGGGTCAGGTGAAGGTCAGTCGAAGCCATGTGTTTCTCGATCAGGATGTCGCCCTGTTGAGGGCATCGGAGACCATCCGCGACAATTTCAGGCGGCTTAATCCGGCGGCGGACGAAAACCAGTGTCGTCAGGCTCTGGCGCGGTTTCGCTTTCGCGCCGATGCCGCGCTTAAGGTGGTGGGGAATCTGAGCGGCGGCGAAAAATTGCGGGCCGCATTGGCCTGTGTTCTGGGGGTGACGCCCCCTGAACTGCTGATACTTGATGAGCCGACCAATCATCTTGATCTTGAGGCCATCGCCGCCGTCGAGGCCGGACTAAGAGCCTATGACGGGGCGCTGATCGTCGTCAGTCACGATGAGGCTTTTCTTGAGGCGATTAATATCGACAGGCGATTTAAGCTGTAGGCTCGGCCCATTCGCGGCGGTCTATGGTCTCAAGCGGCGGCACCTTGTCGGCGCGGGCCAGATCAATGATCAGTGGAATGATCTCTTCGGGCGGGGGCAGGGCGCTGACGTCTTCGCCGGGATAGGCGGAGGCGCGCATCTGAGTGCGCATAGGCCCAGGATTGACGATGGCGGCGCGGATCGGTGTCACATCCACTTCGTCGGCCCATGTGCGCACCAGCGCCTCCATGCCCGCTTTCGAGGCGGCATAGGCTCCCCAAAAGGCGCGTGGCTTAGAGGCCAGCGTGGTGGAGATGAAAATAGCGCGCCCGGCATCCGAAAAACGCATGACCGGCTCCAGTGAACGGATCAGGCGATAGGAGGCATTGAGATTAAGCGTAATGACGCGGTTGAAATCTTTGGGCTCAAAGTGCGAGACTGGTGTCAGCGACCCGAGGGTTGCCGCCGCATGCACAAAAATATCCAGTTTTTTGAAACGGTCATAGACCGCTGGCCCGATACGTTCCAAAGCCCCGCCGTCAGCCAGATCAAATGGCATCAGGGTGGCGTGTTTGCCCGTGGCGGCGAAGATTTCATCATCAAGTTCTTCGAGCGCGCCCTGGGTGCGGGCGCAGGCGATGATGTGGGCCCCCGCTTTGGCCATGCCTAAGGCCGAGGCGCGGCCAATACCACGGGATGCGCCGGTCACCAGCGCAATGCGACCTTCGAGAATACCGGTCATGAGTTGGCCAGAAGCGAGAGTTGCAGGCCATCAGATTCGGATTCGCTGTCGGCGATTTCCTTGTCGGTGAGGCGGGTCGGGTAATCGCCGGTGAAATAGTGGTCGGTATATTGCGGCGCCTTATTATCGCGTCCTTCATGGCCCATGGCCTTATAGAGGCCATCGACCGACAGGAAGCCCAGACTGTCGACCTCAAGCATGGCCTTCATTTCCTCAATCGTATGCTGGGCGGCCAGCAATTTATGACGATCGGGCATGTCGATGCCGTAATAATCAGGCCACAGGATCGGTGGAGAGGCGGAACGCAGGTGAACCTCTTTGGCACCGGCAGCGCGTACCATGCGCACGATCTTCACCGAGGTGGTGCCGCGCACAATTGAGTCGTCAATCAGGATGACCTTCTTGCCCTCAAGCACGACCCGGTTCGGCGAGTGCTTCTTACGCACCCCAAGATCGCGGATATGCTGGGTCGGCTGAATGAAGGTACGTCCGACATAGTGATTGCGGATAATGCCCAGCTCAAACGGCAGGCCCGATTGTTCGGAGAAGCCCAGTGAGGCGGGTACGCCGGAATCGGGCACGGGCACGACAATATCGGCATCCGCCGGATGCTCTATGGCCAGTTGGCGGCCCATGCGCTTACGCACTTCGTAGATTGACTTGCCATTCACAACCGAGTCGGGGCGGGCGAAGTAGACATATTCAAACAGACACGGACGGGCGGATTTACGCTCAAAAGGCTTAAAGGATTTCAGGCCTTCGTCGTCAATCTGAACCACTTCGCCATGTTCAACGTCGCGCACAAACGTCGCACCAATCATATCCAGCGCACAGGTTTCCGACGCCAGAACAAAGGCGTCGCCCAGACGACCGATAACCAGAGGGCGGATACCGAGAGGGTCACGCGCACCGATCAGACCGTTACGCGTCAGGGCCAGAAGCGCAAAGCCGCCTTCGATCACACGTAGGGCATCGACAAAGCGGTCCATGATTTTCAGGCCGCGTGAGCGGGCGATGAGATGCAAAATGACTTCGGAGTCAGAGGTGGACTGGAAGATCGCGCCTTCAGCGACCAGTTTGGTCCGCAAGGTCATGAAGTTGGTCAGGTTGCCGTTATGCGCAATGGCAATACCGCCCGAGTCGAGATCGGCAAACATTGGCTGGACGTTACGCAGGTGTGAGCCACCTGCGGTCGAATAACGGGTGTGGCCGATAGCCGAACGACCGGGTAGGCGCTCAATGAGGTCAGCACCGGTGAACACATCTCCGACCAGACCGTGGGCGCGTTCGGTATAAAAGCGTCGGCCATCGCTGGTAGCGATGCCGCAGGCTTCCTGACCGCGGTGTTGCAGGGCGTGAAGCCCCAGCACCGTTACGGCGGCGGCGTCTTCCATGGCATAGATACCGAATACGCCGCATTCGAGGCGCAGACTATCGTCGTCGGGGTCGCGTGAAATAAAACTTTCAGACAGTTCCGAAGGCGATGAGGCGTTACGCATGATGTGTCTCTTTGACCTTAGCCGCGCCCGTGAGTGAGACGCGAAAACTATTTTTTACCGCTGGCGACCTGATCGGCATAGTGCGCCCAAGAGGGGGCCACCGATAATATGGTCTTTGCACACTGAACACTCAAGGGGTAGGTCTTGGCGTCCGTGAACCACTCGGGCTTGTCTTTAGGCAAGACGACCGAAAAAAGCAAATGGATAAACCCAAGAAAAACCAAAGCCCGTGCTACACCGAAACCAACCCCAAGAATACGGTCGGCATAGCTGAGGACGGATTGTTTATTCACCTTCTCGGCAACGGCGTTGCCCATAAGGCGTATGCCGAAATAGGTCAGTATAAAGACGATCACCAGCGCAATCAGTGACACCATCTCATCGAGATTAAAGGTTTCTCTGAGCCAGGGGCTTAGCCAGATGGCAATCAGTACCGCCAGTATGAAGGACGCCGTCCCGACAATCTCACGCGTGCCGC
The DNA here is from genome assembly GCA_039206455.1 of Asticcacaulis sp. Taxonomy (GTDB): domain Bacteria; phylum Pseudomonadota; class Alphaproteobacteria; order Caulobacterales; family Caulobacteraceae; genus Asticcacaulis. The sequence goes on along the minus strand of JBCEBX010000312.1, from coordinate 2,012 downwards.
CCCTCAAGAGGCCCGACAGGACCGAAAACAGTAATATACCGAGAAAAACCAGATCGTAGACCGTCATTTTACCCCCCTATGTTTCAGTCAGGTCAAACGCACCCAGCGCATTAACCATGTGTGTATAGGCTTTTACCTCAAGTGGCGCATTTTCCAAAGCCTGACCGGGGGCGATAGCGGTTGAGAAGCCGAGCTTAAGGGCCTCCTTCATACGGGTTTCCATGCGGGACACGCCCCGGATTTCACCAGACAGGCTTATTTCTCCAAATATTACAGAGGCTTTGGGGAGAGGTTGATCAAGCAGTGCCGAAATAAGCGCCATGGCAGCCGCCAGATCGGCGGCGGGTTCGTTAATTTTCAAACCACCGGCCACATTGAGATAGACGTCTTTCTGGCCGAAGCCCATGCCGCAGCGGGCCTCAAGGACGGCGAGAATCATCGCCAGCCGGCCCGAATCCCAGCCAACCACAGCGCGCCTTGGGGTGCCATAGGCGCTGGGGGCCACCAGCGCCTGAATTTCCACCAGCACGGGTCGTGAGCCTTCGATACCGGCAAATACAGCAGAGCCAGAGGCGCGTTCATCGTTTTCGCCTAAAAACAGCGCTGACGGGTTGGGCACTTCACGCAGGCCAATATCACCCATTTCAAAGACGCCGATTTCATCGGTCGCGCCAAAACGGTTCTTGGAGCCGCGTAAGATTCTGAACGGGTAGCCGCGCTCACCTTCAAAAGACAGGACGGCGTCAACCATGTGCTCTACCACGCGCGGCCCGGCAATTTGACCGTCCTTGGTAACGTGCCCGACAAGGATCATGGCGGTGCGGCTTTTCTTTGCCAGCCTGACAAGTTCACTGGCGCAGGCGCGTACCTGAGACACGGACCCCTGAGCCGCTTCTACGGCGTCGCTCCACAGGGTCTGAATGGAGTCAATGATTACCAGATCAAAGGTTTCACGCTTAAGGGCGTCAAGAATAGTACGCAGTGAGGTTTCTGCCGCCAGATCAACGGGTGCTTTTGAAAGGCCCATGCGGGCGGCGCGGCCACGCACCTGTTCAACGGCTTCCTCGCCGGAAATATAGGCAACCTTGAGGCCATTCAGGGCAGCGCGGGCAGTCACTTGCAGAAGAAGAGTGGATTTCCCGACGCCCGGGTCACCAGCCAGCAAAATGGCAGAACCCGGCACAATGCCCCCACCACAGACGCGGTCAAACTCTTCGATACCGGTGGCCATGCGTTGCGGCGCTTCGTCCACCGTATCGAGGGTCTCAAAACTGAGTTTCCCCATACGTGAAATGCGTGAGGGGGAGGTTTCCACCTTCAGGGCGCCCGGTGGCGCTGAGGCCGTTTCCTGAACCAGCGTGTTCCAGGCCATACAGCCCGTGCACTGTCCAGCCCATTTATTATGCACCGTGCCACAGGATTGGCAGATATAAACGGCCTGTATCTTCGCCATGTTCGCCCCTTAAACCGGAATCGCGCACAACATAGGTGAAGGCTCAGAAAATGAAAAGAACAAAATATGAACCTTGCGACTATTCGTGATAACTGTCGCAACGATCCTGACGCGCAAGGTTGCCAAACGCCCTCAAGCAGCGAAGCGGTAGGGCCAATAAAAGCGATTTGGCGGAACGGGTTGTGACTATTCGTGATAGCTATCGTAACGATCCTGACGCGCAAGATTGCCAAATCGCGTAACGTTTTCATCGAAGGCCAGTCTGACGGTGCCGATAGGGCCGTGACGCTGCTTACCGATAATGACCTCGGCGGTGCCGCGCACCTTGTCCATCTCATCCTGCCAGGTCAGATGTTCGGGCGTGCCTTCCTTGGGCTCAGCGCGGCCGAGATAATAGCTTTCGCGATAGACGAACATCACGATGTCGGCGTCCTGCTCGATCGAGCCTGATTCACGCAGATCGGACAGTTGTGGACGCTTGTCGTCACGGCTTTCGACCTGACGCGAAAGCTGTGACAGGGCGATCACCGGCACCTGAAGCTCTTTGGCGAGTGATTTC
>JBCEBX010000311.1:0-2879 GCA_039206455.1 Asticcacaulis sp. | reverse complement strand
GTCTTCAAACATGCCTAGGGGCTTTTGTGGAAAGATGGCGGCCCGATCATCGGTATCCAGCTCGAGAACGAATATAACCGCACCGGGCCGCTTCAGGGGCGTGAGCATATCGGTCGGCTGAAAGACATGATGATCGCGCATGGTTTTGACCTGCCGCTCTATACGGTGACCGGTTGGGACAATGCCGTGTTTCCGCGCGGTGAAGTGATTCCGGTCTTCGGTTCCTATGTCGATGAGCCGTGGTCGGCCTCAGGAGTAATGATGCCGCCGAAATCGAGTTTCGTGTTCCAGTTCGGGGTGCGCAACGAGCAGGGGCTGGGGGCGCAGGGGCGTACCTCAACGCAGGATGACGGGGCGCGCGACGCCGATATCACGCCGTTTTTTGGCGCGGAATATGGCGGGGGCGTACCGCAAATGTATCGTCGCCGCCCGCTGATTGCGCCGGATGATATTGCCGATATGCTGGTCACCAAGGTCGGTTCGGGTGTCAATCTGATGGGTTATTATATGTTTCAGGGCGGGCAAAATCCGGCCGGAACGCCCTATCGTCATGAAAGCATAGCCACCGGCAGCCCAAATGATGTGCCCTATTTCGGCTATGATTTTCAGGCTCCTCTGGCGCAATATGGCCATGCCCATCCGGTGCTGAACCGCATTCGTCCGGTGCACTATTTCCTGCAATCTTTTGGCGATCGTCTGGCGCCGATGACGGTCTATGCGCCGGATCAGTTGCCGAAAGATACGGCTGACCTTCAGACCCTGCGCTGGGCCTTCCGTGGGGATGGGCAATCGGGCTTTGTCTTCGTCAATAATCACGTGCGTGAATATGAGACGCCGGCCCATGCCGATACCCGGTTTAATGTGGCGCTGGCGGGCAAGACCCTGACCCTGCCTTCAAAGGGGGTAACGGTGGAAAAGGGCGATGCCTTTATCTGGCCGGTGCATTTTGATCTGGCGGGGATTGATCTGGTGTGGGCGACCGCGCAGCCCGTGACGCAGATCCGTGACAGCGAAGGTGAGCTGTTTGTCTTTAGCGGCACGGCGAAGATTGCGCCGGAGTTTGTCTTTGACCGCGCGATCACAGTGCGCGGGGGTACGCAAAAGACGGTGGACGGGCAAAAGATTGTCACGCCACGTTCGGGGGAGATTGTCACCCTGAGTGATGCCTCGGGCAAGCGCAGCCGCTTCCTTTATCTTGAGGCGGCGCAGGCGGATCGTCTGGCGGTGATTGAGATGGAGGGGCAGACGCGTCTGATCCTCAGTGATGCCCATGCCTTTGGCAGCCCGGAGGGCGGCCTGAGCCTGCGTCAAACAAGTCCTGATTTTGCCTTCGCGGCCTATCCGGCGCTGGGGGCGCAGGTGACCTCAAGTCTGGCACTCAAGCGCGGCAAGGCACAGGGCGTCTTTGCGACCTATAGTGCGCGGGCGGCAGAGGTCAGTCTTGAGCCGGAGGTGTCGGTATTACGTCCGGTGGGCAAGGCCCCGCCGCTTAAGCTGCACGGGCCGCGCAATACGCCGGTCGCGCCGGTGCCTGAAAGCTTTGCCGCTTCAGGGGCCTGGAGCATCAAGGTGCCGCAGGACGCGCTTAGAGGGGTGTCAGACGTCTATATGGATGTGGCCTATGAAGGCGATGTGGCGCGTCTGTTCTCCGGGCCGGAAATGCTGGATGATGAATATTTCATTGGCCGCACCTGGCGGATCGGGCTTAAGCGCTATGCCGATAAACTTGATCAGCCTCTGACCGTGACCATCATGCCGTTGCGTGAGGATTCCACCGTCTATCTTGATCCGTCGGTCAAACCGGCGTTCACAGACGGACAGGTGGCGCGTATCAAAGATATCAAACTGGTGCCGGAATATGATCTGACCGTAAAATAGGGGGTAACCCCCTATTCCATCGGCGGCACATGAGGGTTGTCTTCGGCGCGGTCGCGGTAGAGCGCGGCCCGCACGAGGAGAATGAGCGTCACCGGTGTTGTGATCAGCACGAAGCCTACCAGCAGGATTTCGTGCGCGATGACACGGGTTTGCAACACGGCAAAGCACAGCATGGACCCCGCACAGATCAGGACACCGCCGAGCGTGGCCCCAAGCGTCGGGGCATGGACGCGCTCATAAAAGGTTTTAAGGCGCGTCAGGCCGATCACCCCGATCAGGGTGAGCGAAGCGCCGCTGAGGATCAGCAGGCTGACGACTATGGCCGCCCAGAGCGGCAGTTCGGGGGCCTGTATCATTCGATTACCTCACCACGCATCAGGAACTTGGCCATGGCGACCGTGGCGGTAAAGCCCAGCAGCGCAATGACCAGTGCCGCTTCGAAATAGAAATTACTGCCGGTACGGATTCCGAAGGTTACGATCAGCAGCAGGGCGGTCACATAGAGCGTATCAAGGCCCAGCACGCGATCCTGAGCGCGCGGGCCGTGCACTACGCGCCAGGCGGCGAGGACGATGGCCACGCTGAGCATCACCTGCGCGGCAATCAGCGCGCAGCCGAGTATAAGCACGCTCATTCGAATATCTCCTTCAGAATAGGTTCGTAGCGTCGCTTGACCAGATCGATCCACTCGGTCTTATCGACCAGATCGAAGACATGCAGAAGCAGGCGGCGCGTATCGACATCGTGCTGTGCCCACAAGGTGCCGGGGGTGCTGGTAATGATAATGGCCAGTACCGCCAGTGCGTGGGAATGGGTCAGGTCGAGCGGGATGGTGACGAAACCGGAACTGCGCTCACGCCGTTTACCGCTCAGGATTATGGCGGCTACGGCGAAGTTGGAACGAATAATATCGTAGATCACTATGCCGGTCAGTTTCACGCAGGCGGAAAAGCTTTTGATGCGTATGCGGGGCACCTTAAGGGGCACCAGCGTCCACGGGG
>JBCEBX010000310.1:0-2905 GCA_039206455.1 Asticcacaulis sp. | reverse complement strand
CACCAATACACCAGGCGTGCTGACCGAAGATACTGCCGAAATGACCATGGGCCTGATCATGGCCGTGGCCCGTCGTTTCGTCGAGGGCGCAGGCACAGTGCAGCGCGGCGAATTTTCCGCCTGGTCGCCGACCTTCATGATGGGCCGACGCATCTATGGCAAGCGTCTGGGGATTGTCGGCATGGGCCGCATCGGTCAGGCACTGGCCCGACGCGCCCGCGCCTTTGGCATGCAGGTGCATTATCATAACCGCAAGCCGGTATCGCCGCGCATTTCCGATGAGCTTGAGGCCACATACTGGGATGATCTCGATCAGATGCTGGCGCGTATGGATGTCATTTCCATCAACTGCCCGCGCACGCCGGAAACCTATCACCTGCTCAATGCCGAACGTCTGGCGCTGTTGCAGCCGCATGCTATTCTGGTGAATACGGCGCGCGGACAGATCGTCGACGAAGACGCGCTGGCCCAGCTTCTGAAGGATCATAAGATCGCCGGTGTCGGGCTTGATGTCTATGAACGCGCACCGGCCATTGCCCCTGCCCTGTTCGGCCTGCCCAATGCGGTTATGCTGCCGCACATGGCCTCAAGCACCATAGAGGCGCGTACCGATATGGGGGATCGGGTCATCCTGAATATCAAGACGCTTCAGGACGGGCACCGGCCGCCCGACCGCATTATTCCCGCCATGCTCTAAGAGACTGTCTCAAAAAGTCGTTTTCTGGCCTGCAAAGCCGCATCTTCTGCGCTTCCGATGCTCACGTACTTAAGTACGCTGCGCTTCGGTTCTCAAAGACACGTCTTTTCGTCACAGACTCCAACCTTTTGAAATAGTCTCTACGTCCCCGTCAGAGACGGGGCGGCATAAACGGATTATCCGACCTGTAGTCCTGAACCGCGATGGTACGCAAACTGTCCTCAAGCGGCAGTTCCGGCTGATCGGACGGCGTGGCCACCGGCAGGATGACACTGACGCTGGTGCCGGTGCCCGGTTCACTCTCGATGGTCATATGACCCTTGTGCAGCACCGCCAACGCCTGCACGAGCGACAGGCCAAGCCCCGTGCCCATGACGCGTTGTTCCAAGGGGCCGGTCTGCTGGTAGGGCTTGCCGAGGCGATCAAGGTCTTCGGGCGCAATACCGACGCCGGTGTCATTGACCTGAATCTCTATGCCATCGCGTCCGGCCTCCGTCAGGATCAGGCCGATTTCACCGCCATTGGGCGTGAATTTCACGGCATTGGACAGGAGGTTGAGGCAAATCTGTTTCACAGCGCGTTTGTCAGCCGTGACCTCAAGCGGCACCGGCGGCAATACGGCCTTGAGCGCCACGCCCTTTTCCTGCGCCGTGGCCATGATCAGGCGCAGCGCAGACGCCACCGGATCGCGCACATCGAAACGCTCAAGGCTCAGTTCATATTTCTGCGCCTCAATTTTTGACATATCGAGCACGTCATTGACCAGATCGAGCACGTGCTGGCCCGATTCCCAGATCAGCTGCGCATATTCGGCATATTTGTCGCTTAAGGGGCCAAACAGCTTTTGCCGCATGATATCCGAGAAACCAATCACCGCATTGAGCGGCGTGCGCAATTCATGGCTCATCGAGGCAACAAACTGCGTCTTGCCGCGATTAAGCGATTCAGCTTCAAACCGCGCGGCTTCAAGGGCGGCTTCGCGTTGTTTTTGACCGGACGCATCGGCCAGAACCGCATAGAGGCGGCCATCGCTGGCCTTACGCACCGACAGGCGCACATAGGCCTCACGCGCGGCATGGGGATGAAAGCCCGCCTCACCCCGCCCCGTGGTCATGGCCTGCCCTACCGCCTGCATCAGCGCCAGCCGGTCGGGCGCATGTGCCGAGGGGTACAGGCCCTGCGTCAGCAGACGGTTGAGATCAAGCCCGACAGGGGCTTCACCAAACGCGGAAATGACGCGGCCTTCGTCGGTCAGGGAAACGATCAGTTGCGGCTGCTCGCTCAGGAGCCTGAACAGACGCGCCCGCGCTTCCTCGGCATCATGGGTGCGCTCAACCCGCGCCCTCAGGGCTGGCATAAGCGCCAGCCCGAAGCTGCCGATAAGCGTCAGAAAGGCCACCGAAGACAGCCACAACCGCTCAATGAACGACGGCAAGGGCGTGATATGTGACAACGACAGGGCAATGGCGATCAGACCAATGGTAAAACTCAAGGCCGCCCCAAGGGAAATCAGCCGGCGCTGATTAAGGGCCACCGCCGCCGCCAGAGGCATAACCACCCAGGCCGCCAGAGGCCCGGCAATGCCACCGGTCAAGGCCACCGCCACCAGAGCACATGCCCCCCAGATCCACACCAGCACCGGACGTATCTGCCGGTTATTTTTTGACAGCAACAACACGGAACTGACACCGGGAATCCCCGCCACCAGAAGCGCAATCAGACCAAACAGCGACACCGGAAGGAACAGCAATCCGGCAAAGGCGCACAGCATCACACCCGACCAGATGAAATGCCAGACAAGCACCCCCAGCCGCACGCCTGTGCGCCGGTGTTCCTGACGACTGAAATCCCTCAAAGCTCTAAGCGGCAAACGGTGTAGCCCCTTTGGTGACTGGCGAAAATTGTAACTGTACTGACTGAGGCATATTATATGAAAGCCTATCGCGCAATTGGCGAAGATTTGGGGTATAAACCTAATAATAATGGCTTTTAGTTAATCGAAATGTCTCATTAAAGGCTTACGCACAGCCATAGTTGCCTTTGTCTGATTATCCGCTTGAAAACGCCCTCTGCGTCAGCGCAATAATTATCGGCACGCGTATTCTGTGCATTGTACCGACAGGACCCTGTAACATGCCTTCGTCCGATCACCCGTCCACATCGCCGTTTGGGGCAGACGATGACGCCGCCCATAGCGCCGCTTTCGAT
>JBCEBX010000309.1:0-2906 GCA_039206455.1 Asticcacaulis sp. | reverse complement strand
ATGCGCTCGTTCGGGCGCATCAAGTCACGCACCCTGAAACCGCGTCAGGCCAGCCTGTTTGATAGCCTATTGCCGGAAATTGAAATTAATACCGGTCGCATTGAAGCGATCAATGCCGGTGATTTGAGCGGGGCGTCCGAATTGTGGCTGGAAATCGGCTTTGGCGGCGGGGAGCATCTGGCCGGTCAGGCCGAACGCAATCCTCAGGCCCTGATACTGGGCTTTGAGCCGTTTCTTAACGGCGTTGGCTCGCTTCTGCGCCATGTCGATGAGCGTATTCTGAAAAATGTCCGCGTTCTGGCCGATGATGCGCGTCAGGTGATTGATCAGCTGAATGATGCCTCGGTCGATAAGGTCTTTATCCTGTTTGCCGATCCCTGGCCCAAGGCGCGTCACCATAAGCGCCGTTTCATTCAGACCGAAACGCTTGATGCCTTTGCCCGTGTCATGAAGGATGGCGCTAGGCTGCGTTTTGCGACCGATTGGGCTGACTATGCCGACTGGACACTTGAAAAGGCGACGGCCCATCCGGATTTTGACTGGCCTGCTCAGTCACAGGCCGATTGGAACACACCACCCGCCGATCACCTGACGACGCGTTATGAGGAAAAAAGGCTGGGCGATTGCGCGCCGGTTTTCCTCGATTTTTATCGCAAGGCGCGCCCGGCTATATAAAACCCTTGGCAAGTAGCGGATTTATGCCTATAAGCCTGTCAACATCGTCCGACAGGCCTTACGGCTTAAGCGGCGGCGGCCCGTAAGAAGGCCTGCCGCTTTTTTGTTGCCTGAACCTGCGGAAACCAAAGGAAACTGATTTGCGCGCCAAAACGGCTGAAGACCGTAAACTGCTGGAAATATTTGATCCCATCGCCGAGACGCTGGGGCTGAATATCGTACGTGTGCGCCTGATGGGTGCCAACAAGCCCGGCGGCTCAAAGCGCCTTCAGATCATGGCCGAACGCAAAACCGACGGTGAAATCAATGTCAATCAGTGCGCGCGTTTGTCTCGCGCCCTGTCGGCCTATCTGGAAGAAGCTGACCCGATTGACGGGGAATATATCCTTGAGGTGTCGTCACCTGGTATCGACCGGCCTCTGACGCGCCTGACGGATTTCGAAACCTATCAGGGTCTTGAAGCGCGTATTGAGCTGGATCGTCTGGCGGAAGGCCGTAAGCGCTTTCGTGGCGTCGTGGCAGGTACCGAAGACGATCATGTGGCGATTGACCTCGAAGGCGAGGCAGAAACCGCACTTATTCCGTTTGAGTGGATCATCGACGCCAAGCTGGTGCTCAATGATGAACTGATGAAGCGCGGTGCGGAACAACGCGCCCTTCGCGGTGACGACGAAGATGATGCTGAGGATGAGGACTTCGACGACGAAGACCTTGGGGATGATGATTTTGAAGACGGTGACTTCGATCTGGATGACGAAGACACTGAAGACAAAGATAATTAAGGAGCAGGGCTCATGAGCTTTACCGGTATCAGCGCTAACCGTCAGGAACTTCTACAGATTGCCGATGCGGTGGCACGTGAAAAGTCCATCGATAAGGGCGTGGTCATTGAGGCCATTGAAGAGGCCATTCAGAAGGCTGCCCGTACCCGTTACGGTGCCGATCATGACATACGCGTCCACATTGATCCGCGCAGCGGTGAAATGATCATCACTCGCGTGGTGACGGTTGTGGCTGACGAAGAGCTTGAATTTGAAAACGCTCAGCGCACCCTGACCGAAGCGCTTAAGGACGACGCGGACGCTTTTGTCGGCAAGACCTACGAAGAAACCCTGCCGCCGTTCGAACTGGGCCGTGTCCAGACCCAGATGGCCCGTCAGGTGGTGACTCATAAGGTACGCGAAGCTGAGCGTGAGCGTCAGTATGATGAATTCAAGGACCGTGTCGGTGAAATCGTCAACGGTACGGTGCGCCGCGTTGAATATGGCAATGTGATTGTCGATCTGGGCCGTGGCGAAGGCATCATGCGTCGTGACCAGTCGATCCCGCGCGAAGCGTTTCAGGTCAATGACCGTATCCGCGCCTATATCTATGACGTGCGTCGTGAAACCAAGGGCCCGCAGATCATGCTCAGCCGTGCGCACGGCGGCTTTATGGCCAAGTTGTTCGCGCAGGAAGTCCCTGAAGTTTATGATGGTGTGATCGAGATTAAGTCGGTGGCCCGCGATCCCGGTTCGCGCGCCAAGATGGCGGTTCTGTCGAACGACAGCTCGATCGATCCGGTCGGTGCCTGTGTCGGTATGCGCGGTTCGCGCGTTCAGGCCGTGGTCGCTGAACTGCAAAACGAAAAAATCGACATCATCCAGTGGTCGCCGGATGAAGCCACCTTCATCGTTAACGCGCTGGCCCCTGCCGAAGTGTCGAAGGTTGTGCTTGACGAAGAAGAAGACCGCGTCGAAGTGGTTGTGCCTGACGAACAACTGTCGCTGGCCATTGGCCGTCGCGGTCAGAACGTGCGTCTGGCGTCGCAGCTGACCGGCTGGCAGGTGGACATCATCACCGAAGCGCAGGACTCTGAGCGTCGTCAGAAAGAATTTGCCGAGCGCACCGCCTTGTTCCAGGAAGCACTGGATGTTGATGAGGTTATCGCCCAGCTTCTGGTTACCGAAGGCTTCTCGAGCGTTGAAGATCTGGCCTGGGTTGACGAAAACGAAATCGCGACCATCGAAGGCTTCGATGAGGATACGGCGTCTGAGCTTCAGGCCCGCGCTCGTGACTTCCTTGAACGTGAAGCGGCTGAACAGAACGCCAAGCGCGTCGAACTGGGCGTCGAAGATGCCCTGCTCGATATCATTGGCGTCACCCTGCCTATGGCTATTGCTCTTGGTGAAGCCGGTGTGAAGACCGTTGAGGATCTGGCTGATCTGGCGACCGATGAAATCCGTGGTGGC